>JAESTN010000220.1 GCA_016763595.1 Flavobacteriaceae bacterium
GACTACTGATACCTTAAATTTTGATAGACAACGTCAGGAATTATTTTACAAACACCATGCAATTATAAAAGACGAAACAAACACCTTAAAAAGTAAAGCAGGGCGGTATTATTTAGAGGGAAAAAAGTTTACGGCTACCTCTAAGGTAATTGTTACAAACCCAGAACATGTCTTAGAATCCAATCATTTAGATTATTATACAGATTCGTCTTACGCCTATTTGTATGGCCCATCAACAATTACGGGAAAAGACAATGTTATATATACCGAAAGAGGTTTTTACAACACCAAAGCAGAGATTTCGCATTTTGTAAAAAACTCTACCCTTTATTTTAAAGACAAGACTATTAAAGGAGATAGTTTGTATTATGATCGGTTTAAAGGTTTTGCTTCTGCAACTAACAATGTAAAAGTAATAGACACCATTCAGAATTTTATAGCAAAAGGGAACTATGCTGAGTTTTTTGAGAAAAAAGATTCTGTTTTTATTGTTGATAGAGCGGTTGCTATTACCCTAATGGAAAAGGACTCTTTGTATATACATGGAGATACTTTATTAATTACAGGAAAAGCTTCAAACAGAATTATACGTGTTTATCATGATGTAAAAATATTTAAGTCTGACTTGCAAGGAAAGGCTGATTCTATTCATATGAATCAAACTACTGGATTGACAAAAATGTATCGGAACCCAGTGTTGTGGTCTGGTAAAAATCAAATTACAGGTGATAGCATTCATATGTTAAACAACAAAGAAACTGACAAGCTAGATTCGTTAAAGATTTTGAGCAATGCCTTAATTGTGCAATTAGACACCATTATTGATGGTGTTTCTACTTACAATCAAATTAAAGGACGAAACATGTATGGGAAGTTTGTTGACGGCAAACTAAAGCATTTTTTAGTAAAAGGAAATGCAGAAGTGGTCTATTACAACAGAAATGAACAAGGTGTTTTAGAAACAATTACCAAACAAATATGTAGTTCTATTGAGTTTACACTTGACAAAACCAATAATATAGAATCTATTACTTATATTAAAAAGCCCGAAGGAACTTCGTATCCTCCAAAAGATTTACCTGAAGACAAAAGAAAATTAAGAGGTTTTATTTGGCGAGAAGATGAACAACCAAAAACAATGGAAGATATTTTTATTTTTGGTGAAAAAATTCCAAGACCAATTATTAATTCTAAAAAACCTGCCAAACTAAAGAAAGAAGAAATTGGTTTAAAAAAAATGAAGCTCTGATTATGAAGGCTGATTTTTTTACATATCAAGCACAAACCTCTCCCCACCCACTTGCATTAGAAATCTCTCATGCAAAAGGGAGTTATGTCTATGATACAAATCAGAAACCGTATTTAGATTTTATTGCTGGGGTTTCTGCAAATACCTTAGGGCATAATCATCCAACAATTTCTGAAGCCATAAAAAAGCAAGTTGATTCTTATTCGCATGTAATGGTGTATGGTGAGTTTATTCAGAAACCACAATTAGAATTGTGTAAGGCATTAGCAAACACAATTCCTACTAAAAATTGCTCGGTATACTTAACAAATTCTGGTACAGAAGCAACAGAAGGTGCTTTAAAACTAGCGAAGCGTTTTACAGGTAGAGCAGAAATTGTAGCGGCTAAAAATGGCTATCATGGCAATACACAAGGTGCCATGAGCGTCTGTGGTGTAGAAGCACAAAACCAAGCTTTTAGACCCTTAATTCCAGGAATTAAATTCATAGAATTTAATCTTGAAAGTGACCTAGAAAAAATAACAAAAAACACGGCTGCGGTTATCTTAGAAACCATGCAAGGAGGTGCAGGTTTTATAGAACCTACTAATAATTATTTACAAAAAGTACAACAGCGCTGTAATGCCGTTGGTGCACTCTTAATTTTAGATGAAATTCAAACTGGAATTGGACGTACGGGTACATTTTGGGGATTCGAAAATTACAACTGTATTCCAGATATTATTGTAACCGGAAAAGGATTGGGAGGCGGCATGCCAATTGGTGCTTTTATTGCAGAAAAAAAGGTAATGGATGTTTTACAAACCAACCCGAAATTAGGGCACATTACCACCTTTGGTGGCCATCCTGTGATTGCTGCTGCTGGTTTGGCAACTATTACAGCATTAAACAATTCAAACTTAATCAAAGAAACACTTCGTAAAGAACAATTGATTAGAGGTTATTTACAGCACCCAAGCGTTAAAGAAATTAGAGGAAAAGGATTGATGCTTGCTGTTCTTGTTGAAACCCCTGAAATTGCGTCTCAAATCATTTTAAAAAGCCTAGACAAGGGTTTACTCCTATTTTGGTTGTTATTTGAAGGTAGCGCTATACGAATTACGCCTCCGTTAACGATTACTGATGCCGAAATAAAAAAAGGCTGTGATTTACTGCTTAGTGTTATTGAGGAAGTTGTATAGTTTCTTCAACTATTGTTATCTATATCTTATCCTGATAAAACGGAACATTGTATTTTTTTCGTAGCTTTACAATGCTATGAATATCAACCATCCACAAAAAATAATTATAAAAATACAAAAAACACTTCACAAAAATGAAGTTGTGCTACTGTTGCTGTTTCCATACAATGATGGAATCAAAACCATCTTAAAATCTTTAAAATACTATCATTGGAGCAAGACACTTAAAGGTTGGATAACCCAATACTCTGACGAGCGGTTATCTGAAGTGAAAATTAAATTAAAAAATAACGCTAAGATATTTCTTGATGCATCATTAATTGAAAACCTTGTTGTTAAAGGTGTAAAAACACAGAGAGCACTTACAGAAGACAATAAAAAGTTGATAAGGGCTTATGTAAAATACATGCATGGAAAGCGGTATAGCAAAAGCACCGTACGTACCTATTTTACATTTATTGCAGATTTTATAAATTATATGCAGCCCAAACCTTTGGTAGATTTAACCAATAGAGATGTTGAATTGTTTTTTGAAAGTGTTTTTATTACAAGAGCATATAGTATTAGCTCGCAAAGACAATTTATTAGTGCTTTAAAATTATTTGTGACCCTATACCCTGAATGTCAAATAGAGGCTTTACTGTTAGAGCGACCAAAAAAGTCACGGATATTGCCAACAATATTGTCTCAAAGAGAAGTTATAATCATCTTACAAGTAACAAAAAATTTAAAACACAGAGCAATTATAGCGCTACTCTACTCTGCCGGATTGCGAATTAGTGAATTGATTTCTTTAGAATTGCGTCATATTGATATTGCGAGAAGACAAATTTTAGTTAAAAATGGAAAAGGTAGAAAAGATCGCTATGTAATTTTAGCAAACAGTTTTTTGCCATTATTACAAAACTACATAAACACCTATAAGCCTGTTCGTTATTTTGTAGAAGGAAAAATAGACACAAAGTATTCTGACGGAAGTATTCGCAAATTTTTACATCGTTCTACAGAATTAGCACATATTAAGAAGAAAGTAACTCCACATACATTGAGACATAGTTATGCAACACATTTATTAGAAAACGGAATTGGATTGCGGCATATTCAAGAATTATTAGGGCATGCTAAACCAGAAACTACGATGATTTATACACATGTTGCAAAAAAAGATTTGTTAGAGATTAAAAGCCCTTTAGATACCATTGTAGAAGCCTTAGCGAAAGAAAAAGCTGCATCAAAACGACTATTGAATACTGAAAATTCAGCTATCAATTAACTACTTTTCTCAAAAAGGGTATTTATTTATTTTTTTTGCATTTATTTTTTATTTAGTTTAGTAGTTCTTAAAAATTGCGCCATTCTTTTAAGATTTTTTATTACTAGTATTGTGTGTTTTTAAGTTTGATAAAATCACTAAAAGTTCCTTTTATCCAGGATATAGCTCCGGATAACATTACCTTTAGTAATTATATAACCAGTTACCTGTAATTATGAAAAAGAACAAAATCGGAATATATTTATTAGCTCTTACATTAACTTTCATTTCTTGTGAAGAAGAAATGAAAGAACTGCTTGAAACTGACTTTAAAGTAATCGAATTTTATTATGGTTATGATAATTATATGACAAATGTTAGAGATAATAAGAAGTCGGAACCAATGATTATTAGAGAAAGGAATTTTCTTGAAATTAATGTATATAAAAATGGAGACTTTGAATTAGAAGGAAAAATAGTTCAACCTAATTTAATAGTTTCTGAACTGAAAAAGTATTTAATACCAAGTCCTGATAATAAGGAAATGCCAGAAACTATAGAACAAGAATTTACATACGCCGGAAAAGTTATCACGAATAAAAACTTATTTATTTCGGCTTTATTTGACAATAATTTGAATTATAAAAAATATAATACAATAAGAAACAAAATTTTTATAGCGTATAACGAAGTTCGGAATGAATTTGCTATTAAAAAATATGGGAAAACTTTATCCGAGTTAAGAAATCAAGATAATGAAACTGAAATGCAAAAATATTATGAATTAACAAGTATTTTTCAATTTAGATATACAGAAAGAATGGAGGATTAAAAAACTACAGGTAACAACGTGTATAATTAATTGCTTGCTATTCGGTGAATTAAAAAATAAGTTTTAAATTCACCTCTGAAAAAGGCTATGAACCTTTCGGTACAAAATTTTAAAACACTCAGAATATTTTGGCTCAGCACCTTTACTGTCCGGTTCGCCA
>JAESTN010000221.1 GCA_016763595.1 Flavobacteriaceae bacterium
CTGTAACTTTTATCAAAAAAATTACAACATGAAAAAAATTCTAGTTCCTTTAGATTTTTCTGTGCAATCTATGCATGCAATCAAATTAGCCTCAAAAATCGCAAATAAAACAGACATTGAAGTATTTCTTTTACACATGGTGCAAATACCTGAAGGACATGTAGACATGGGCTCTGGAAGTGATTTTGGTGTTCCACAAAGCATGCATTACATTAAGAAGGTAAAAGAAAAAATTCTAGAATTAAAAGCACAATTATTTAACGAATCTATCAATGTAAAATATGCCATTCGGTTTGAATCTCCTTATGATGGTATATTAAAATTTAGCGCTAGAGTAAAACCTGATTTAATTATCATGGGCTCAAAAGATAAATCTATTATCGATGAACTCTTAATAGGTTCATTGGCGAAAAAAGTAGCTAGAGAATCAAAAATTCCCATTTTAGCCGTTAATCAAGACCCAGAAAACATAAAAATAAAAGAATTGGTTTTTGTTTCTAATTTCGATGAGGAAAACAGAAAATCATTTGAAATACTCTTAGATTTTACGCAAAAATTTGAAAGCAAAATTCATTTACTGAATGTCAACACCATGAATAGGTTTAAGAGTACAAAAAAAGCGAAACAGAAAATGAAAGATTTTTTACAGAAATACAAATCACCGCAACATTCAATCAATATTTATAATGATGACTCGATTGAAAAAGGAGTTGCAAATTTCTCAAAAGAGATTAACGCTGATGTTATTGCGCTTTCTACCCATGAAAGTAGCGGCCTGTTTAGATTGTTTAGCAAAAGTATTAGCAAGAGCATCTCCAAAAAATCTTTAAAACCAGTATTTACCTTCTTTATATAAAATTCACATCAACGTTTTATCCATAAAAAAAACCCAATCTTTAGAAGATTGGGTTTTATATGCTTTGTTGGCCTACAAGGACTCGAACCTTGAATGTCGGTACCAAAAACCGGTGTGTTACCAATTACACCATAGGCCAATTGCGGGTGCAAATTTACGCTGTTTTTTTAATCCTGCAAACATTTTTTTATTTTTTTTATTTTTAACAATTCTTTATTATAGTAAATTGCTCATAACCACGATTTACACCCCGTGTTTTATATATAAATTAGTAAATTCGCCACACATATCAAAAATTGACAATGACAGTATCTAACTATAATAAATGGAATACAATTACCGGATGGGTTGTATTTGCAATTGCATTAATTACGTACACGCTAACAATGGAGCCCACCGTTAGCGCCTGGGATTGTGGAGAATACATCTCAACATCGGTTAAGTTAGAAGTTGGTCACCCACCTGGAGCACCGCTATTTCAAATGCTTGGAGCATTCTTTGCAATGTTTACAACAGACCTCTCTCAAATAGCAAAAATGGTAAACTTTATGTCTGCATTGGCCAGTGCATTTACAATTCTATTTATGTTTTGGACAATTACCAATTTGACTAAAAAAATGACTCCTAAAGAAGATCAATTGTCAATAGGGAGTATCATTGCTATTATAGGAAGTGGAGTTGTCGGCGGATTAGCCTACACTTTTTCAGATAGTTTTTGGTTTAGCGCAGTAGAAGGAGAAGTATATGCAATGTCGTCATTTTTAATGGCTATTTTATTTTGGTTGGGACTAAAATGGGAAAATGAAATGCATTTACCAAGAGGAAATAGATGGCTGCTATTAATCAGTTTTGTAGTGGGATTATCTTTTGGTGTACATATATTATCATTGTTAGTGATACCCGCAATTGTAATGTTATATTTCTTTAAAATGTATCCTACAATTAATTTAAAAACAACAGCTATTGCTTCTGTAATCTCTGTACTAATTTTAGCTTTTATCTTTAAGTTTTTATTCCCATACACCTTACAATTTTTTAGTTCTACAGAATTATTTTTTATAAACACTGTTGGCTTGCCTTTCAATTCTGGAAGTATTATTGCGGGACTCCTCTTAGTTGGCGCTTTTGTCTACGGAATTAAATATACACGTAAGAAAAACAAGGTGCATTTAAATACCTTAATTTTATCTGTGCTCTTTATTATGGTTGGGTTCTCTTCTTGGTTAATGTTACCTATTAGAGCAAACGCTAACACCACCATAAACGAGAACAACCCATCTAGTGCAAGAGAATTATTAGCCTATTATAATAGAGAACAATACGGAGATGCAAATGTGTTCTATGACACCTATTATTCTAATGATGGTACTTTAGAATACAAAAAAGATGCAAACGGAAATGATGTTCCTGTTACAAAAGACGGGAAACCCAAATACGAGAAAGATTTAAAGAACAATAAGTATGTAATTGTAAACAAGTACAAAAACACGGTATCTGTTTATTCATCTAAACACAAAGGATTTATACCTAGAATGGTAGATCCAAGTAGAGAGTTAGAATACAAAAGGATCACTGGTATTCCTACAAAAGCAAAAAGGCGTCCAACTTTTGGAGAGAACTTACATTTTATGGCTTCCTTCCAATTTGGATATATGTACGGCAGGTATTTTATGTGGAATTTTGTTGGGAGGCAAAACGATACCCAAGGGCAACTAGGTATCTTTAATGGGAATTGGATAAGTGGTATTGATGTTGTCGATGAATTTTTCTTAGGGCCACAACAACAATTACCTGACGAAGTTAAAAACAACAAAGGAAGAAATACCTATTATTTTCTTCCGTTAATACTTGGGGTAATCGGACTACTCTATCAAATAAAGTTTGATAAAAAGAATTTCTATTCGCTGTTTCTATTTTTCGTATTTACGGGATTTGCCGTCATATTTTATACAAACCCAAAATCTTTTGAGGTAAGAGAAAGAGACTATGCAATTGTTGGGTCCTTTTACATTTTTGCTATTTGGATAGGTTTTGGCGTTTTTGCTTTGTATCAATATTTAAAGAATTTTGGAAATAAGAAAATGATAGCTATGGCGGTTTCTGTAGTTTCATTGTTAGCAGTACCCACCTTAATGGCTTCAGAAAACTGGGACGATCATGACAGGTCTAATCGCTATACAACACGTTTAAATGCACAAG
>JAESTN010000222.1 GCA_016763595.1 Flavobacteriaceae bacterium
AAATATTATTTTTCTTATTGATAGCATATTCAACAAAAGCACAACATCTTACTCATGATGTTGGATTCTTTGTTGGGACTGCTACAATCCAATCAGACTATGGACAAAGAGATGAATTCTTTAGTAGTTATGGGAACAGCACCATATCATTTAGTCTAGTTCATTACCTCCATTTTTTTAATGTTGACACCCGTTGGAATTCAGAAAGCGATATTGCCAATCACGTGATGGTTAAATCAGAAATTAATTTGATGACCAAGGCCAAATTTCAACATTATGGTCAATATACACTTGGAAATAACTTACTTGCTCAACAGTTAAGAGCAATGACTGGTACACTTTCTATGACTAGCTTTGGTGTACAAGGAGAGTATTACGTTAAAGATCTAAGAGAATTCATGTTTCCTTATTCTGACATAAAATGGAACCCCTATTTTAGCTTGGGCTTAAAATACTCTTTATACTCAAACACACTTAGCTCTACATTTGGATCAGGAGATTGGATAACCGACCCAACTATTTTACCTTTAAAGTATCAAGAACCGGGGCAATTAGCGGTTGGTAGCGGCAGTGCACTTTCATTGACCGTAGGAGCTGGAACAAGATATAAATTATCAGAAAAACTTGACTTAGCTGCAAGCTTCAATTGGCAGTTCTTTTTCTCTGATGCTCTAGATGGCTTACAAGCAAATCATATTTCAAATAAAAATAATGAGTGGCTAATTCACTTACAAGTCGGAATTATTTACCATCTTAACTTTTCGGGAGGAATATTCTGTAAAAATTAATTCACTATTTTCGTAAGCTTGATTTCATATCTTCTAACAAATCGTTAGATACTTTCAACACCAACACGTAACAACATTAAGAAATCTGGAAATCCAGTATTTTAATACTCATACTCTAGAACGCTTGCGTGTGTCATAATTATTAGATGCTGATGGTTTACCTAATTAGTACTCCAACTACGATTGTACCTATGTTTATTTTGATCTATTAGCGCCATTATAACTCCTTTTAAAGGATCGTGTTTGCCCTCGCACTATACTAGTCTGATTAAAAATCTACAGAAATTATTAACTAATTACACTAATTTTTTAATTGCTAAGATGATTCCTAAATGAATTCCTTCATGATAGTTATTAAAATTAACAGCAGTTTCGAAAGTTCCTAACACAAAACCCGTACTTGTTTCATATGCATTGTAATTCTCGAAAATTCCTTCATTAAAATCTTCTTCTAAAGTATCTGGTAGTCCAGCCAACAAATCGATTACTTCTTCAAATTCTTCTTCTGTAAACGTCCTAGTAGGAAAAGTTCCTTTTTTATTCTCTTCTATCAATTCATCTGGCACCAAACAATCCAACCCAGAAAGCTTGTATAGCAATAATTGTTGTGTAACTACTAGATGTGCTACATTCCAGGCGATGTTATTTTTAAATCCATCAGGGATTGTATGGATTTGCTCTAAGGTTAAACCATTAATTGCTTTTAATGTTAACTGTCTAGATTTTTTTAGAATATCAAATTGAGTCTTCATTATTTATCGTTAAATTTAGCGTCAAATATACAGCATAAAATGAAGAAAGTCTACTTTTTACAAACTTGTGATACTTGTCGAAGAATTTTAAAGGAAGTGAACCTTGATGGATTTGAAAAACAAGAGATAAAAGGGCTACCGGTTACCGTAAGTCAGTTGGACAAAATGCATGCAATCTCTAAAAGTTACGAAGCATTGTTTAACAAACGCGCTAAATTATATAAAGCAATGGGGTTAAAAGACCAAGAGATTACGGAAGCAGATTACAGACAATATATTTTAGATGAGTACACTTTTTTAAAACGCCCTGTTTTTATTGTTGATAACGCTATTTTTATCGGAAATAGTAAAAAAGAAATCGAAAGACTCAAAACTTTTATTGGTTAGTTATTTTCCAGCCATGTCTTTGTTCTTAGCGCTACATTTTCTTTAATATCTTGCCAAAAAAGATTGATATCTCCTGCATGATAATTTTTTATAAAGGACATGAATAATCGCAAAGGAAACTTTGGATTGGTAGACCAAACCATTCCATCTGTTATTTCAATTTTCAAAGCTTGTGTATATATTTTCCCATTAGAGTATAGAAATCCTTTGTGCTGATGTAATTTAGTTGTCTTACTTACATCCCAAGTAATTGGATTTGTTGTAACTGAACCTTTATAGACATCTTTATTTTTAGGATATGAATTCATTTTACGTGTATTCCATGAGACAAATCCCCCTGTTTGCTTAGGGTTTGTCATGGGTTGTATCGTTTTAAACTCATTGGGTTTGATTCCCATTCCAGGAATGTATGCTGCAACTAACCGTTTTTGTAATGGTTTATTATCAAAAAAATCTTTTAATAATTGTGTGGTATGGCTTGTTCCTTGGCTATGACTTGCAATAATAATAGGTCTATTATTATTGTAGTTTTTCAAATAAAATTCGAATGCTTTTTTAACATCTGCATATGCGATTTCAAAGGCCTCTTTTCCTCCTTTATTATATAAAGAATACGATTTTATATGTGCTTGTCTATATATTGGCACATAAATTCTACCAGAAGTTGCAAATGGAGAAGCTTGATTTTTTACGGCCATATGAATAATTCTATTCTTCTGAGTAACATCATCAATTGGAGCATTCCAACGCAAATCTTTTGCATCCATCAATAGTGTTGGGTACACATAAAAAACATCCGCTTTTAGTGGTTCAACATCGTGTGAAGCTAGTTTCTGTAAACCTTCAGAGTATTTTGTCGGCAAAACTGCCCAAGAATTTTCACTCGAATAATCTGGAGCTGTTGGAATGTGTTGTTTTTCAAAACCAATAGCCTGATAAGAACCTTTACATCCAACTATAAAAATCAATAAAAGAAGAACAAATACCTTATTTTTCATTTTCAAATATTACTCTGACTTATATGCTTTGTATGATTTTTCTTCTACCAAGTCAGAACCTGTATAGATATTGATCTCTTTCTTTACATCAGAACGATCATCATTTATATAATATACTGCTCTTGCCAAGTCTATAAAAGTTTGCCCAAAATCATTTGCCCGTTCACACTCTCTAATATCATCTTCAATTTTCCACAACTTCTTATTTACATCTAATAAATTCTGATATAATTTTTTTAAATGCAACTCTTCTTTTGCTTCAGCGTATAACTTTTTCACATCTGGAGTTAACGTATTGTATTCACGTTGAATATTTGCTACCTTTTTTGCGTCTGTAATTTTAGAAAGTTTGATCTCCAAAATGGTGTATTTATCAATAATTTCTCCGTTTGATACTTCAATCTTCATGGTAGGGTGTTTTAAGCAAATTTACGTTCAATTAAAGAAATAAAACGCTCTTCATACTCTTCTTGGCTAGACCAGTCATAATCTGGTTTTACCATTTTATTTATAAACTTCTTAGCTTCTTTTTCAGTTTTAAAAGAATTGATTTGAGAAACAACTCTATTAAAATCTCCTTGACTTCCATCAAATAAATTTTTCACAAAAGCAATTCTATCATTCAGTCCTATTTGCAAGTTCTTTTGCAAAGCATCATTTAATGATTTTTTCGATGTAACTTTCTCAAATAAACCAGCTGCAACATCAACAGAAATGGTGTCTTCTAATTCTTCTTCTAAAGTAACCATCTTTTTTTCTTCAGTATTCTTCTCATCCTTCTTTGTAATATCGTCAGAAGAAAACAATGTTTTCTCCAACTCATCAAAAGGTTGCTCCATTATTTCTTTAACAACTTTTAAAGTAGGTTCTTCTTCTTCTTCTTCTTCGAGCATAATTACAACATGTTCATCTGTTTCTTCAACAACAAATTCAACAACAATTTCTTCCTCTTCTTCAGCTAAAAGTTCTTCAATAGCATCTTCAACAGCTTCATCTGTTTGAGTTTCTACGACTTCTTTAACAACAGCATTCTCTATTTTCCTCAGAATCTCTTCTTTTGTTTCTGTAGCATTTGGTGTTGTATTTATATATTCTTCTACATATGCTAAAACGGCCAATTTCTCGTAAACCTCGTACGCTTTTTGTTTCAATACAAAAATGTCTTCTTTATTTTTTAACTGTAAAATACTGTGAGCTAAGCTTGTTAAGTCGGCTGCTAATTTTTTGTGCATAAGTTGATAAATTAATTGACGCTTGGCATCATTTTTTTAATAAATTT
>JAESTN010000223.1 GCA_016763595.1 Flavobacteriaceae bacterium
TAAAATTAGAAACTAAAAAAGGAAACATACATAAGAAAATATTCATTAAATAACCTTTTAAATATATACATAAAATGAAAAGTGAAACAGAGAATATAACAAGAAAAGAAGCAATTAGAAAGATAGGGAAGTTTGGTAAATACACCATTCTAACGGCAATAGGAACTTATGCCTTTTTAAATCCAAAAACGGCTCAAGCCAGAAGTCCAGAAGCACCTGGAGATGGCTTTTAAAAACCTTCTTAAAATTTAAAAATCACTGCGTCCTTTTTTGGCAAAAAACCAAAGGATAAAGCATTGTTTGGTGTAAACATCTATGTATCACTTGATCTTTGTGGCATAATACCCGAAACAATTTTTCAAATAGATACTTATGTGCATCTTCATATGTAGCTAAGTGGTTTGGTGCATTTTTAATGCTAATTGGTCGTTTAGAGTTATTTACTGTTTTGATTTTGTTTTCACCTTTCTTCTATCGAAAAAGCTAACAATAAAGTTATCATATTGTAGAATAAGCATTTAACATTTTCATGAGTCATTTTTTTTATTAACTTTAGCCTTCAAAAATCCAAACTATGAAACAAAAATACCTCTCAGCTTTTTTTATATTTATCCTTACTATTACAACTTCTTTTGCTCAGCTGTCTGCTGGTGATATCGCTTTTGTAGCTTTTAATGCTGATGGTGATGATGATTTTGCAATTGTTGCTTTGGCTGACATCTCCTCAAGTACTACTATTTATTTTACAGATGATGAAACTACTGGTATTGGTTCTCCTAGTGCTTTAGCTGGTAGTGAAGGTACTATTACCTGGAGTACAGGATCTAGTATAATTAAAGCAGGAACTATAATAGTTTTTACAGATATTGATAGTGATGGAAACCCTTCTTTCGGGGCTTCAATAGGTACAATAACAAGAAGTGGCTCTTTTAGTCTTTCTGCTAGTAAAGATGGAGTAATTGCATTTATTGGTTCTGACGCCAGCACTCCAACTACTTATATTGCAGCAATACAATTTGGAAATGATAACGCCTTTTTAGGTCCTTTTGATGGTGATGCAATTACACTTACAAATACTGGCTTAGCTATTGGAACTTCTATAATCATCGCTAATAATTCTGCTTCTCCTGATGGTGGACACTATAATATTGGATCAAGATCAAGTCAAGCATCATACGCTGCTTATTATTCACTAATTAATACTAATAGCAATTGGACAACCTCAACAAGTGATGGTGAACAATATTTACCTTATTCTAAAGAAGCTTTTACAACGAGTGCCACAATTTGGGACGGCTCAACTAGTTCTGTATGGAACTTAACTGATAACTGGAGTAATGGTGTCCCTACAAGTTCTTCTTTAGTAACCATCCCAGATGTTACAACATCACCAATTATTAGTTCTGGTACAGATGCAGAAGCAGGAAACTTAACCATTGATGCCAGTGAAATTTTAACTATTAATGCTGCAAATGCATTGACAATAATTGGCACACTTACTATTACAGGAGACCTAGTAAATAACACAGGTAGTTCAATCATCGTTAATGGAACCGCTACAGGTAATTTAACGTATAAAAGAACATTAACAACAAACTGGCATTTAGTATCGAGTCCTGTAGGCTCTCAAGACATTAATACGTTTACAGTTACAGATGTAGCCACCAATGCAATTGCAACTAGTGGTACAAATTATGGTGTTGCTCCTTATGATAATAATGGTTCTGCATGGGATTATTACACAACTAGTACAATTGCAGGAGCAGGAAACTTTACTGCAGGAAAAGGGTATTCTGCCCTAAGAGCATCTGCTGGTGATGTTACTTTTACAGGAACTTTCCCAACAAGTGATGTTTCAATAGCAATTACAGATGGTTCTTCTAACGAATGGAATTTAATAGGAAATCCGTATCCTTCTTATATTCCTGCAAATTCTGGAGCTGATGCCATAAATAATTTTATCACCATAAATACTGCTGATTTACATGCTTCATTTCAAGCAGTGTATTTTTGGGATGGATCTTCTTATGTTGCAATTAATCATGCTTCGAGTTCAAGGTTTATTGCTCCCGGACAAGGTTTTTTTGTAAACTCAATCGCCAGTGGATCTACTATAGATTTTACAGAGGCAATGCAAAGTCATCAAACTGATGTATTTAGTAAAACCAAGTCAACTAAACCAGAAATCTCCCTTCAAATGACTGATGGAGTAACGAATAAAAGTACTGAAATAACATATATTTATGGGACTACAAAAGGCTTAGACCCAGGTTATGATGCCGGATTGTTTACTGGAGTAGCAAACACATTTAGCATATATACTCATTTAGTAACTCAAAGTGACGGAACTGATTTCGGCTTACAATCATTACCTACAAACGATTACGAAAACATTGTAATTCCCATAGGAGTTAATGCTACCTCTGGAAAAGAAATTTCTTTCTCAGTAAACGCAATGAACTTACCGACCAACATTAAAATATATCTAGAAGATAAAAACGATGGCTCTTTTACTCGTTTAGATGAAGCAAATACTGAATACACAATCACTTTAAACAATAATTTAAGCGGAATTGGACGCTTTTACTTACATACAAAATCTAGCGTTTTAAACGTCCCTAATTTTAACAGTTCAACAATTAGTATTTATAAAACTTCTACATTTAATTTAAGAGTAGTTGGTTTAAAGAACGGAAATGCTTCTATACATATTTATAATGTGCTAGGTAAAAGAGTACATAAAACTTCTTTTAAAGCTAAAGCCGTTAACAATATTAATTTACCCTCTTTACAAAATGGAATTTATATAATTCAATTAACGACAGAACAAGGAGAAATTAGCAAGAAAATACTTATCGATTAAACCCTATCATAATCATTAACTATGACAAAACACATAAAAAAGAATCAAGAAATATCTCGTAAAGAAGCGATTAAAAAAATTGGGAGTTATGGAAAATACGCTGCACTTACAGCTATTGGAACCTATATTTTCCTAAACCCAAAAACAGCTCAAGCGAGAAGTCCTGAAGCACCAGGAGATGGTTTTTAAAAAGCCTCAATAAAAATTATAAGCCTCGTTCAATCGAGGCTTTTTTTATTTTTTAATCTTTATTAAAGTGGTACTTTAGACTAAGAAGTTAACGGAAAAAAATGCGTGAAATAATTGTAAAAGAGATTGAAGATAAAAACATTATTTGGTTTAAAAATTCTAATTCCTATTTAGTTTTTGAACCGATAGTTGCCAAAATAATTTCTAAAATAGCGGCTAAGATTCCTGTATCTGAAATTGAAAATTGGTGTTTTAAAGAACTCAGCGTACCTAAAGAAATTATTACAGAATTTGTAACTAACATTTATGAAATTTATGCTAAAAACAATCTTCTCTCCAAAGATGTAGAAACAAAAA
>JAESTN010000224.1 GCA_016763595.1 Flavobacteriaceae bacterium
CTGGTACTGAATCAAACTCGTGTTGTCTAATAGACCAACCACTTACTATGTAGTGTTTGGTCGGAAACATAGCAACATTAAAAAAGTTTTTTTTTGTAATTTTTGACTTTATTTTTAATCGTCTGATGCTACCGCATCACCTCATAAAAAGTAGTTTCAATTCTTATCAAAAATAATTTGTTTTATAAAATTAGTCTGTTTCCAACCAAGCACTATGTAGCAGCAGGCTTAAGAGAATTCTTTTTTTTTAAGGCAACAATCGTTAAAATAGCAGTACATAAAGAGTTTATTCACATTAAAAAATGGGGATCTATTTTACCGATAGTAAAGCATATGGCAAGTACCGTATTTGACACAAGGTATTGGTGCTAAAAAATGACTTGCTATATCGTACAGCTCACAGAGACAATGTAATTGGAGGGAATTATAAATAAACAGGTACACTGAAAAAAATAATGGACGGATATAACATTCTAATCGCAATTTCCCACATCATATTTGCAAGATTGAGCGTAGCATTATTTACAGATATAAAAAATATAAGGGTAAAAACAGTGATGATTAAATTCTTAATATCGCCTCGATCTCAGTCGAGAGGTTTCTTTTAAATAAGTCTCGACTCCGCTCGACCAGACAAAAAACTTAACTCATTATAAAATAATTAAAAAAGAAAAACTACTCTCCAGAATAGGTAACGTAATTTCTAGGAGTTTCATAGAGTGTCACTCCTAGCTCTAATGAAGTTCTTATTTTTGCTCTTAACTTATTGTAAATAACCACAGCAATATTCTCTACTGTTGGGTTCAAGTTTTTAAACTCTTCTACTTCTATATTCAAGTTTTTATGATCAAAAGCTTCTTCTATTTCACTTTTAATCAATTCACGTAAAATAGATAAATCCATTACAAAACCAGTTACGGGATCAATTTCTCCTGTTACAGAAATTGTTAAGTCATAATTATGTCCGTGAAAATGAGGGTTACTACATTTACCAAATACTTTTGCATTTTTTGCATCATCCCATTCTGGATTAAATAATCTATGCGCTGCATTAAAATGTGCTTTTCTATGTGCGGTAACTCTAGGCATTCTTTTATTGTTTTAAAATTATAAAATTGAATACTCGTACTTTAAAATCTGTAATTCATAATTTTCTCATACGATTCTTTAAAGATAATGGTAAACCAAGCGGTATAGGTTTCTGGATTCTTTTCCATATCAACTTTTACTTCTTCCAACGTCATCCATTTAAAAGCCTCGACTTCTTGCTTATTTACAATTGGATTATCGTTGTATTTACCAACCATAACATGATCTAACTCATGCTCAGTTAATCCATTGTCAAATGGCGCTTTATAGATAAACGAAAACACCTCTTCTAACTCACAAGTAAAACCCATTTCTTCTTGTAATCTGCGTTTCCCTGCTTGCAAAGACGTTTCTCCATTTCGTTGATGAGAACAACATGTATTTGTCCATAATAAAGGGGAATGGTATTTATCGGCAGCTCTTTGTTGTAATAATAGTTTGCCTTCTTTATTAAATGTAAACACTGAAAAAGCTCGATGTAACACCCCATTTTCATGCGCTTCCATCTTGGCCATTAAACCAATTTGGTTATCGTATATGTCAACTAAAATAACTTGCTCTTCTAACATAAAACAAATGTAGCAAAATCAATTATCTTTGCAATTAAATAACTCTAATTTAAAAATGAAAAGCGTTAAACTATTCATAACTATCATATCAATGCTAACAGTGATAAGCTGTAATGGAAAAAAGAAGACAAAAGAACTACCACCTATTCTTAAAAAAGAAATAAACCCCACAAAAAAGATTGAAAAAAGTTGGGACAGTTTAAAAAAGCACAATGTTGAAGCTTTTTTCACCGCCTATGAACAGAAAAATAAAGAAACCGAGGTACTAATTAAAACCAAATTTGGAAACATTAAGCTTCTTCTTTATAAGGATACACCAATACATAGAGCAAACTTTATCTTCTTAACAAAAATCAACTATTTTGATACTACTGTTTTTTATAGAGTGGCTAAAAATTTTGTCATTCAAGGGGGTAATTCTGATGATTTATATACCATGAAACAGCGTCATAAATATGGGAATTACTTAATAAAGCCAGAGTTTAGACCACATAGAAAACACAAATACGGAGCATTAGCTGCCGCCAGACATTGGGAAGGGAATCCGAATAAATTATCAAGTCCATTTGAGTTTTACATTGTGCAAAACAGAAAAGGGGCCCATCATTTAAATAATGAACATACCGTTTTTGGTGAAATTATTTCTGGTTTTTCTACTATGGAAAAAATTTCTAAAGTAGACGTAGGGGTAGATGAATGGCCAAAAGTTGATATAAAAATGACCATAGAAGTTATTGAGTAGTTAGTGGTTCGTGGTTAGCGGAATTAAAAAAAACAATTGAACAATACTTAACCAACGTTATTACGCTCTAACTTTAACACTTTCAATCCCTAACTTTGTTCCTTTAAATTCTTGTACTCAGTGTCTTTTAAACAATACTTCTTTACATAATTGAACACAACATCTATATTAAAATTCAAACAAATATCATTCCTATCTAGGGTAGATAGGAAGGGAAAGAACCCAAATACAAAAAGGTTCTTCTTTTTTACAATGAAAAAAATCTAATCACAAACCATTCAAAATGATGACTAAATTCCGTCTAAATTAAATTTAACCGCTTTTAATTGGTTTTTCTTTTCAACAGAAACTGTCCATACCATATATGCAAAACCATTCATAATTTCTAGTTGTGGCACACCAGTGCTTCTGCCTGAATTAATTTTCGCAACAGTAATGGCCTTAGAAATCACGCCGTTTTTAGTAACTTTTTTACATCGCAAATACGTTCCATAATCATCTGTTTCCATATAGCTTACTACGACTTCATTATCATTTATAAACGCAACATCCACTCTTCCAATTGCGTCCACATCATTTAAAACAATAGGTTCATTAAAAGTTGAACCTGACAAAAAAGAAACTTTTACTTTAGGGTTTCCCTCTGCAGCTGTAAACCAAGAAACCGCTGTGTTGTTACTATTAGAAACTACTTTTGGTCCATTTACAGGGCACCCATTGATTTCCCAATTGTCATTATAAACAACAACAGGATTGGTCCATGTATTATTGATTTTCTGAGAGAAATAAATATCTCGAATCTCTTTATTACTTCTGTCTCTAAAAACAATCATTGGTCCATTCTGAGTCATGCTAATAGACGTCTGACAGCAATCACAGGTTCTTGCATCTAACTGAGTTTCATTAAAAATGGTCCCATCGCTAGAAACTTCTGCTACTCTAATGGTCATCGCTTTATGATGACTGTTTTCCATTTCTTTTACTGTATTTCTACCATCCAACCAAGTAATTAAAAACCCATCCTTTTCATTTGGAATTACACTTACAAAACCGTGTTCTGCTTCCATTCCATCTGTATTCAATAAAAAATTCTCTTTGATAATTTCTCCGTTCAGTTTTCGAAGATTCAGCACAACATCATACGTATATGTTCCTGAAGCTGATTTTTGTAAATGGCTTGTTAACAAAACATCTCCATTCGTTGCATTTGCGGGGAAATCTGCCCAGTTTACAAACCAATCATTCCCAGAAGTAACCGTCGTTGGTTTTTTCCAAGAATCATTTTCTAATTGGCTATACAATAAGGTTGCTTCTTTTCCCCTAATAGAGTTTACCCAAGAAAGCGATAACTTTCCGTCTTGTGCTACTAAATTAGGTTCAGCATTATTAATTCCAAATTCAAAAGGGATCTCAGTAATTACCAATTCTTTTTTTGAGCAACTTGCAAGTACTGCAACTAAAATCAATACACTTAATTTCTTCATTTGATATTTTTTAATTTATTTATCATTTTTTCTGAGTTCCATTGAACAGCTCCAATAATTTTATCTACTTTTTCTCCTTTTTCAGTATAAACAAAAGTAGTTGGCAAGGCATAAATACCTAATGAGCTTGTTGGTTTTGTAGATTTTAAAAAAGTAAAATCATAATTTGTTTTCTTTTTGAATTCTAAAATTTGTGCTTGAGATTCATCAGAAATTAATAGAAAAACATAATTATCTTTTGTCAGTATTTTTTGCGCTTCCAATAAATCTGGCATTTCTTTTTTACACGGTGCACACCAAGTTGCCCAAAAATTAACCAACACCTTCTTTCCTATAAACATAGACATATCAACAGGTTCTCCATTTAAATCTACAATACCAGAGATCTCTTCTAATGTTTCATTTTTTTTTTGACTGTTGCTTTTCCCTGAATCTTTACAGGCAAAAAACAACGCGAAAACAACGACAAATACTACTTTTTTCATGGCTCCAATTTACATACAAAAAAATAAATTACTTGTTATTTTAAAATTTAATCTTTACTATATTTTATCAATTTGAGTTTAAAAAAATTATAGAATAAACCGTACATTTGCACCTCAATTTTTGTAGATGAATTTTTTAGAGGAAATACAACGTAGAAGAACATTCGGAATCATTTCACATCCCGATGCTGGTAAAACAACTTTAACTGAAAAGCTACTACTTTTTGGTGGTGCTATTCAAGAAGCTGGAGCCGTAAAAAACAATAAAATAAAAAAGGGAGCAACATCCGATTTTATGGAAATTGAGCGTCAACGTGGAATTTCGGTAGCTACTTCTGTATTGGCTTTTATCTACAAAAATAAAAAAATAAACATTTTAGATACACCTGGGCATAAAGATTTTGCTGAAGATACTTTTAGAACCTTAACAGCAGTAGACAGTGTTATTGTTGTAATTGATGTTGCTAAAGGAGTTGAGACACAAACTGAAAATTGGTTAAAGTGTGCAGAATGCGTAACATCCCAATATTGGTTTTTATCAATAAGTTAGATCGAGAAGGAAAAGATGCTTTTGATTTGTTGGATGAAGTAGAACAAAAATTAGGATTGCGTGTTACTCCAATGAGTTTCCCTATCGGGATGGGATATGACTTTAAAGGAATTTATAATATTTGGGAAAAGAAATTAAATCTTTTTTCTGGTGATAATAAAACGACTATTTCTGAAGGCATAGAATTTAATGACCTATCAAATCCTGATTTAGATACTATTATTGGAGAAACTGCTGCAGAAATTTTACGAGAAGAAATAGAATTGATTGAAGAAGTATATCCTAAATTTAACCAAGAAGAATATTTAGAGGGGAAGTTACAACCTGTCTTTTTTGGTTCAGCCTTAAATAATTTTGGAGTCAAAGAATTGCTAGAAGCTTTTATTGAAATTGCTCCAGAGCCACAACCTAAAAAAGCGGAAGAGCGTTTAGTTGATTCTAAAGAAGAAAAATTAACAGGTTTTGTTTTTAAAATCCATGCCAATATGGACCCAAAACATAGAGATCGTTTGGCTTTTATAAAAGTTGTTTCAGGAGTTTTCAGAAGAAATGTTCCTTACTTACATGTTCGTAATGGTAAAAAAGTAAAATTCTCAAGTCCCAATGCATTTTTTGCAGAAAAGAAAGAAATTGTAGACGAATCTTTTCCTGGTGATATTGTTGGAATACACGATACAGGAAACTTTAAAATTGGCGATACATTAACCGAAGGAGAAATATTGAATTTCAAGGGGATTCCGAGTTTCTCTCCAGAGCATTTCCGTTATGTAAATAACGCGGATCCAATGAAATCAAAACAATTGTACAAAGGACTCGATCAATTGATGGATGAAGGAGTTGCACAATTGTTTACGTTAGACATGAATGGTCGTAAGATTATTGGTACTGTTGGCGCACTACAATACGAAGTTATTCAATACCGTTTAGAACACGAATATGGAGCAAAATGTTCTTACGAAAACTTACAAGTTCACAAAGCGTGTTGGGTAGAAGCTGAAGATGAAAAAAGTGAAGAATTCAAAGAATTTAAACGTGTTAAACAACGATATTTAGCAAAGGATAAACAAGGTCAATTGGTGTTTTTAGCAGATTCTGCTTTTACCATACAAATGACACAAAGCAAGTTCCCAAATGTGAAATTGCATTTTGTAAGTGAATACAAATAAAAAAGATGATCCAAGTTAAAGTCAAGGACCAAGATGTTATTGTAACTAAAATGAAGCACTCTTTTTCTTATAAGAAAGCAGTACATTGTTTGCCCCTTCTTTTTTGTTTTTTTCTCTATACTCATACTACTTTTTCACAAGAAAACATTGCTTCTTTAAAAGGGAGAGCATTAAAAAATGCTGTTCGATTAAATTTTATTCCGGTACAAATGCCTACCGATTTTGATGCTAGTTTAAAACCAACAATGGGTTTAATGGGATTGCATTACCAAATACCAATTAACAATTGGCTGTATGCTGGTGTTGGAATGTATGCAGCTGTTACTGGAGACCAAGGCGGGCTGTTTACCTTTGGAGTTGAGTTGGGCGTTAACAAACAGTTATATCATAATTTGTATTTGGACGCCAATTTTCATTTTGGCGGCGGCGGTGGGTATCGTTATTTAATTAATGATGGTGCTTTTATCAATCCTAATATTGGACTGCGGTACAAACAAGAAAAATTTAGTTTTGGTGTACAATACAGTCATCTAAACTTTTACACAGGAGCCATAAAAAGCAATTCCTTTTCATTCTTCATTGAAATTCCGAGTGTTTTAAAATTTACCGATTACAGCAATGCACAAAAAAACTTTGTAGCGACAAACCTATCAATGGATCATTTTTGGAAAGCACCGGTCACTAAAAATGTACAACAAGTCCGTTTTGATTTTTTTAAGCCAATCGGTAACTCTAGAAAAGACAATGCAAATAACCAAGAACCTTTAACAGAAGTATTGGCCGTTTTAGGGTTTGAATACCAAAAATACATCAGCAATACAACTTTTGTTTTTGCACATACAGATGCAATTTATAAAGGGTTACGTGCGGGTTTTATGGATTTATTTTTTGGAGTAGGATACCATCCATACCAATCAAAAAACATCAATCTATTCACGAAATTTGCTATTGGAGCTGCGGGTGGTCGTATTGCGCCAGAAGGTGGTTTGATGATGTATCCAAGTGCAGGAATTGATTTTAAAATATCAACTAAAATAGCTTTAAGCTCACATGCAGGATATTACAGAGCAGTTGCCGGAGATTTAGAAGCCTATACTTTTGGGGTTGGAGTTAAATACTTAGGTTTTAATGGAGGAACAAAAAACTATAGCGCATTTAAAACTCAAGGTATTAGAATAGGAATTCAAAACCAAACATATTTAGAGGTTTTAAAAACGGATGACTTCCCTGTAGATTTGCAATTATTAGGATTGCAAGTAAGTTACGATTTGAACGCTACTTTTTATTTAGTTGGTGAGGTTGGTTTTGCCTATGATGGAAAATCTGGTGGTTACGCACACGGAATGGCGGGAATTGGTATGTATTCTCCCTATTTTATAAAAAATAAAATAAGGGCACATTTTGAAGCAATGGCTGGAGCAGCTGGTGGCGCTGGTGTAGACACTGGTGAAGGAATTGTAGTTAGACCATCAATTGGATTGAGCTATACTCTTACAAATACTGTATCTTTGCAATCTTCAATTGGAAAATTTATCACTCCTTTTGGAGAATTAGAATCAACAAATATAACAATTGGATTGAGTTTTAGCTTGGCTACTTTATCCGCAAGAAAATAATAGAAATACAAGAATAAATAATACAATTATGAATAACGGAATCTATGCTAAATTCAACACCAACAGAGGTGAGATTTTAGTGAATTTAGAATTTGAAAAAACTCCTGGAACTGTTGGGAATTTTATTGCTTTAGCAGAAGGAAACTTAGAAAATGAAGTAAAACCTCAAGGAACTCCATATTATGATGGATTGTCTTTTCATAGAGTCATTTCTGATTTTATGATTCAAGGAGGTTGCCCACAAGGAACTGGAACAGGAAACCCAGGTTATAAATTTGAGGATGAGTTTCATCCAGAGTTAAAACATGACAAGCCTGGTATCTTGGCAATGGCGAATTCTGGACCCGCAACAAACGGATCTCAATTTTACATCACACACATTCCTACACCTTGGTTAGACAACAAACATACTGTTTTTGGTAGTGTTCTTGAAGGACAAGATATTGTTGATCTTATTTCTCAGGGAGATGAATTAACTTCTTTAGAAATTATTAGAGTTGGAGATGCTGCAGAGAACTTTAACGCAATTGAAGCTTTTAGAACCTTTGAAGGTTCTAGAACAAAGCGTGAAGAAGAAGAATTAGCAAAGCAAAAAGAATTGTTAGATTCAGTTGCTGCCGGTTATGACGAAACTCCTAGTGGATTGCGTTACCAAATTTTACAAGAAGGAAACGTAAAAAAAGCAACAAAAGGTGCTACTGTTTCTGTACATTATAAAGGACAGCTATTAGACGGAACTGTATTTGATTCTTCATACAAACGTAAAGATCCAATTGATTTTGCTATTGGC
>JAESTN010000225.1 GCA_016763595.1 Flavobacteriaceae bacterium
AAAGGGAATGACCAAGAAAGCTTGTTATTTTTTGTGTCAACAGAGTCTAAGTATTTTTTAGATTTCCGAATTGTTTTAATGCTGCCTTTAACTACATAGTCTGTTACTTCTTCAGTTGTTAAAGGAACAGGGCGTAATTTATTCCAATAGGTAGAATCTTTTTTAGTTGCATTCTTCTCAAAGGATAAAATCTCTTTTCCGAACGTGGTTTTGGTAAAAACAGGATTGAAATTGTAATTAGAATAGGCGGCAGAAAAGCGTCCGTTAATATTAATACCAAACATACCAATTTTAAAATCGATGGTTTGAGAAATTATGATCCATGCATTTTCTTTGCGTGTTTTATTAAAACTTTGTTTAAAGTGTAAGGCATCAACCATGGGTAAATTTACTTGTGCACCTGTTACGGTAATATCTGTTCCATACAAAGCCCAGTCATCTTCAGCGATATAAATGAAGCCTGTAAAAACACGATCATTTTTACGTTTTGGTAAAATGGCAATTTTGTTTATCATTTGCCCGTTTTTGTCATAAAAATCCCCAACTAATCTATAATTATAGTATCCAAACGCATAATTTGCAATGGGTGAAATAATTTCGTTTCCGATTTCTACAGTATTTTTGTATAGATTAAAATTTACATCTTCGGCCCTGTTAAAACTAACTCCATTGTCAGTCCCACTAACTTTAGAAGCCACAATATGTTCTTTAAAGTTGTTTGGTTTTTGGTGTGATATTTTTGAAACAGTTTCTGATAAATAAATGATTCCACTTCTAGTAGAATCCAATCCACCACCTAAATCACCTAATTTTTGTCCTAAGATTTTCTTTGGGGCATTTTTAATTTTATACAACCCTCTAGAATAGAAATCAGCTGTAAATTGCTGAATTTTATTTTCGTTCTTTTTCTTATTCGCAATTGCATTTCTAATAATTTGATTTGCTGGGTTTTCTTTACTGTTTATTTGAACTTCATTTAAAGTGACACTTTCCTCATTTAGTTTTGCATTTAATGTGTAAGAATTAGCGGTAACTTTAATGTCTTTTTTTAATGTTTTAAACCCTAAAAATTGAAATACAACCGTGTATTTTTTTGCTCTTTTTATAGGGAGCTCATAATAGCCTTCATCGTTAGATGTTGTTCCTGTTATGGTACCGTCTAAATAGATGCTTACAAAAGACAGGGGATTGTTTTTGCTGTCTGTAACTTTTCCTTTGATTTGTGAGAAAGTACCTGAAATTGTAAATAATAATAAAAGCGTAATAATTTTTTTCATAACTCGGTTTTGATGATTGATAGACAAACTTATAGCTTGCTTTTAACGTTCTGTCTTTATTTTTTGTTAAAGAAGATACAATATTTTCTTAAAGTTAATATTTGGTCTATTTAGTAGACGCTTTAAATGTGTATTTCGTTACTTAATAATCTGATTTTTTTAGCGATTAGCAGTATTAAAAATTAGTATATTTGTTAGTTCATTCAAACACTAAAACTATGAGCGAATCTAGGAAAAGACGAGAAGCTTTATTATACCACGCAAAACCAAAGCCAGGAAAGATTGAGGTGGTTCCTACAAAAAAATACGCTACACAACACGATTTGTCATTGGCATACTCTCCAGGGGTTGCAGCACCGTGTTTAGAGATAGAAAAAGATCCAAATAATGCATATAAATACACCGCAAAAGGAAACTTAGTTGCGGTAATATCAAATGGGACTGCTGTTTTAGGTTTAGGAGATATTGGCCCTTTGGCATCAAAACCAGTAATGGAAGGTAAAGGGTTGTTGTTTAAAATTTTTGCAGATATTGATGTTTTTGATATAGAGGTTGATGCTACAGATGTTGATAAATTTGTTGAAACTGTAAAAGCAATTGCACCGACTTTTGGTGGAATTAATTTAGAAGATATTAAAGCTCCAGAGGCTTTTGAGATAGAAAGAAGATTGAAAGAGGAATTAGACATTCCTGTGATGCATGATGATCAACATGGTACGGCAATTATTTCTGCTGCAGCGTTAAAAAATGCAATAGAAATTACAGAGCAAAATATTTCTGAAGTGAATATTGTTGTAAACGGAGCAGGAGCAGCTGCTATTTCTTGTACACGCATGTATTTAGCTTTAGGAGCTAAAAGAGAAAACATTGTTATGTGCGATAGTAAGGGAGTTATCAGAAAAGATAGAGGAAACTTAACATCACAAAAAGAAGAATTTGCAACGGATAAAGACATACATACTTTAGATGAAGCAATGCACAATGCAGATGTGTTTATTGGGCTTTCTAAAGGAGATGTTGTAACGGCAGAAATGCTATTGTCAATGGCAAAAGATCCAATCGTTTTTGCAATGGCAAATCCAACTCCAGAAATCGATTATGATTTAGCGATAAAAACTAGAGATGATATTATCATGGCAACAGGTAGATCAGATCATCCTAATCAGGTTAATAATGTACTTGGGTTTCCATTTATTTTTCGAGGCGCCTTAGATGTTAGAGCAACAAAGATTAATGAAGAAATGAAAATGGCAGCTGTACATGCATTAGCAGATTTGGCTAAAAAAGTTGTGCCTGAACGAGTGAATATCGTGTATGATGAAATTAGTTTGTCTTTTGGGAAAGAATATATCATTCCAAAACCATTTGACCCAAGATTAATTTATGAAATTCCACCAGCCATTGCAAAAGCTGCAATAGAATCTGGAGTTGCTTTAGAGCCAATTACTGATTGGGAAAAGTACCAGGAAGAATTAATGGAACGATCTGGAACAGGAAGTAAAGAGGTACGGTTATTACACAATAGAGCAAAAAACAACCCTAAAAGTATTGTATTTGCAGAGGCAGATCATTTAGATGTTTTAAAAGCTGCTCAAAGAGTTCATGATGAAAAAATTGGGAAGCCAATTCTTTTAGGAAGGAAAGAGGTCATCTTAGAATTAAAAGAAGAGATAGGCTTCCATGCAGATGTTCCAATTATAGATCCTAAAACAGACGAGGAAAAAGAACGTAGAAACCGTTTTGGAAAAATATATTGGGAAACACGTCAACGAAAAGGAATCACCTTATTTCAAGCTCAAAAAATGATGCGTGAACGTAATTATTTTGCCGCAATGATGGTAAATGTTGGTGAAGCAGATTCTTTAATTACGGGGTATTCAAGGTCATATCCATCAGTTGTGAAACCAATGTTGGAATTGATAGAAAAAGCCAAAGGAATTACTAGAGTTGCAGCAGCAAACTTGATGTTAACCAAACAAGGGCCGTT
>JAESTN010000019.1 GCA_016763595.1 Flavobacteriaceae bacterium
AAGTACCTTTTAAAGAACCCTGTTGATGTCATTATTACTACGGGTCCACCACATAGTCTACATTTAATTGGATTGGAGTTAAAGTAGAAACTACATTTAAAATGGATTTCTGACTTTAGAGATCCATGGACGGAGATAGATTACTTTGAACAATTACCATTGACAAATAAAGCAACCAAGAAACATCATGAGTTAGAAGCAGAAGTGTTGAGGAAATCGGATGCTGTTTTAGTAATTGGTAAAACAATGAAAGAAAAGTTTCAACAGTTTTCTAAGTCAGTGTATGTAATTACGAATGGTTTTGATACGGAAAAAGGTCAAAAAGAAACTACATTGGATTCCAATTTCACCATTACGCATATAGGATTGATGAATGCGGATAGAAACCCATATTCATTTTGGAAAGCAATTAAAGAAATTGTGGATGAGAACGATCAATTTGCTAAAGATTACCAAATTCAATTGGTTGGTAGTGTTGCAGCTGAAGTAAAAGATTTAATTCACAAATTAAAATTAGAAAATGTGATGGACCTTGGATATTTGTCACATAAAGAAGTGAATGAGTATCAGCGAAAATCACAAATGTTGTTATTGGCAGTAAACAATGTGAAAAGTGCGAAAGGAATAATAACTGGGAAAATATTTGAGTATTTGCAAGCAAAACGTCCTATATTAGCTATTGGTCCAGAAGACGGAGATTTGGCAGAAATCATCAAAGAGACAAATTCTGGAACTATTGTAGATTTTAATGATATTGAAACGATAAAGGTTGAAGTATTAAAGATGTATGCTTCATTTAAAAAAGGATCCTTGAAAATTGATTCAAAAAACATCAATCAATACCACAGAAAGAACTTAACACAAAGGCTTTCAGAAATAATTATAAAAACCATTTCGTAAATTTTCATGAAAAAAATAGTTACTGTTTTAGGAGCAAGACCTCAATTTGTTAAAGCTGCGGTATTGAGTAGAATAATACATGAGCATCAAGAAATTGAAGAAATAATTGTGCATACAGGTCAGCACTTTGATGCAAATATGAGTGCGGTGTTTTTTGAAGAAATGGAAATTCCAAAACCAGCATATAATTTAGAGATAAACAGTTTAGGTCATGGGGCAATGACTGGACAAATGTTAGAGAAGATTGAAGCTATTTTAACTATTGAAAAACCTGATGCTGTGGTTGTTTATGGCGATACAAATTCAACTATTGCAGGTTCTCTAGCAGCAAAAAAAATGCAGATTAAAGTAATTCATATCGAAGCAGGTTTGCGTTCTTTTAATATGAATATGCCTGAAGAAATAAATAGAATCCTTACCGATAGAATTTCCGATTTATTATGTTGTCCAACAGATTCTGCATTGTTAAACTTAAAAAACGAAGGCTATGATAATTTACCGATTCAAATAGAAAAGAATGGTGATATTATGAAAGACGCAGTGGAATACTACAGTAAAGTTTCTGCTGAAAAGTCAAACATAATTTCTGATCTAAAGTTGAAAAAAAATGAATTTGTTTTAGCAACCATCCATCGACAAGAAAATACGGATGATGTTAAGAAATTGAAATCAATATTTGAAGCGTTAGAGGAAATTCATTCGGATTGTCAAGTCGTATTACCAATACACCCAAGAACAAAAAAGATACTAGAAAAGCATCATTTTAAACCGAACATAACGTTGGTAGATCCTGTTGGGTATTTCTCTATGCTAGAGTTGTTAAAGCATTGTAAAATGGTGATTTCTGACAGTGGAGGATTGCAGAAAGAAGCCTTTTTTAATAAAAAGAACTGCATCATTGTTAGAGAGGAGACCGAATGGGTTGAATTGGTAGAGAATGGCTTTGCAGAAATTGTTGGTAGTAGTAAAACAAAAATTGTAGAGACTTTTATAAAGTTTAAAAATTTAGAATCAAATTTTAATAAAGAATTATATGGTACTAACGTTGGTGAGAACATTCATCAATCGATACTAACATTATTAAACAACTAGAATTCATTGGGAATTGTATTAAAACAATCGTTTAAGAACACCATAGTGACCTTTGCTGCGTTTGGTATTGGAGGTGCAAATGCGCTGTTTTTGTATGTTAAATTTTTAGGTGATGAATATTATGGTTTGGTGACCTATTTATTATCTACTGCAAACTTGTTAATGCCTTTAACGGCTTTTGGTGTTCAATATTCGATTGTAAAATTCTTTTCATCGTATACCACAAAATTAGAAAGGGATAAGTTTTTAAGTTCTTCGTTGTTTTTTCCTTTATTGATAGCCTTGCCTTTTGGTTTTTTAGGATCCATTTTTTATGAGCAAATAAGTATGTATTTCTCAAGTAAGAATCCCATAGCAAAAGATTTTACTTGGGTGATTTACTTGGTAGCAGTTGCAACTGCTTATTTTGAAATTTTTTACGCATGGGCAAAAGTTCAAATGCAATCTGTATTTGGGAATGTTTTGAAAGAAATGTTTTCTAGGGTTGCAGTAATGATTTTGTTATTGTTGGTTTTTGCTGATATTATTACTCAAATAGAATTTATTTATTACTTAACAGGTGCCTATTTTATTCGAACTTTATCAATGTTTTTGTTTGCTTTAAAATTATACAAGCCCAAGTTTTCATTTCAATTACCAGAGAATTACAAAGAAGTATTTAAATATGCGTCATATATTATTTTAGCGGGTTCTGCGGGGGCCATATTATTAGATATAGATAAGTTTATGATTCCACAAAAAGAAGCTATTGAAATGGTTGCGTATTATGCTGTGGGAGTTTATATAGCGTCTGTTGTTGAAATTCCTGGGAGAGCAATGGCTCAAATTGTGCAACCAATTACAGCAAAAGCTTTAAATGAAAATAATGTCACTGAAATAAATGCCTTATATAAGAGTACTTCAATAAATTTAGTAGTAACCTGTGGATTGTTTTTTTTGTTGATAAACCTAAATGTTAATCAAGCATATCTATTAATAGATGAAAAATATTCTGGAGGAGTTATGGTTGTATTAATGATTTCTATTTCAAAATTATACACCATGTCACTGGGTAATAATGGTGCCATCATTTCAAATTCTAAACATTACAAAATCTTATTGCCTTATGCAGTTGCAATGGCATTATCGGTATATTTTTTAAATGATTGGTTGATTACCGTTTTGAGTATGAATGGGGCTGCTTTATCAACATTACTTGTCATTTTAATTTTCAATACTGTAAAAATAGGGTACGTAAAAAAGAAGTTTAATGTACAACCATATACCGTTAAAACACGTTCATTATTTATGTTAATCACTGTGTTTTATTTTGTGTTTTATTTTTGGGACTTTTCTTTTCATCCCATACTAAATATTTTTTTAAAGAGTATTCTAATAACTGCTAGTTATTTGTTGATCGTGTATAAACTTAAAATTTCTTCAGAAATAAATAACTTAATCGATAAGTTTATAAAAAGCAATCAATAGAATCAGCAAGTATATGCAATAGCAAAGCGATTCCAAAAACGCGTGTTTTTTTCCATATTGCTAAAATTACATACAGTATAATGGCATAATATGTATGCAAAGGGTGAAAGTTTATACTACACCTATTTGGATCAAATATAGGAGTCGCTAATAAATGATCTATATCTATAATAATTGCGGCAATAAAAATAAGGTATACTTTTTTCCATTGTTGGTTGAAAAATATATAGGCGATAAATCCGGGTAGAATAAAATGAAAACTATAGTGTATTATAAATTTTAAATCCATGAGGGTATAAAAATAAAAAAGACTTGTATTTCTACAAGCCTTTTTTTTAAAAATAAATAACTAGGGGATAGTATTTAGTTTATTGGGGGATATTCAAGTCGTAAATATATAGTATAAATATCTGTTCTTTATTAACATATGTTAATGAATTATTCTTTTTTAGAATACAATTCTTTACGGATTCTACTCAATTGTACCGCAGTAATACTAAGGTAAGATGCTATATGATATTGTTGAATCAAATTTTCTATATCAGGAATGTCAGTTTTTAATTTCAAATATCTTTCAGTAGCATTTAATACAGAAAGATCATAAATTCTTTTTTCAGTTCGAATAAAAATACTTTCTAAAATTCTATTGTAAAATAAGGCTAAATCATGGTGTTCTTCTGTAGACTTAATAAATGCAGGGAAATCTCCTACTAAAATTTCGGCATCTGTCAAGCAGTCATAGATTGCATTC
>JAESTN010000226.1 GCA_016763595.1 Flavobacteriaceae bacterium
CACGAAATTTACTGAATATAAAGGACTTGACTTACCAAAAGTAGCAGATGAAATCTTAGACTATTGGGAAGAAAATAACATCTTTGAAAAGAGTGTAACCACACGTGAAGGAAAAGAGCCATTTGTGTTTTTTGAAGGGCCACCTTCTGCAAACGGTTTGCCTGGTGTTCATCATGTATTAGCTCGTGCTATTAAAGACATTTTTCCGAGGTATAAAACAATGAAGGGATTCCAAGTAAAGCGTAAAGCGGGTTGGGATACGCATGGTTTACCTGTAGAATTAGGTGTTGAAAAAGAATTGGGAATTACCAAAGAAGATATCGGAACAAAAATTACGGTAGAAGAGTACAACGAAGCCTGTAAAAAAGCAGTAATGCGTTATACTGATGTTTGGAATGATATGACCCGAAAAATTGGCTATTGGGTAGATATGGAAGATCCATACATTACCTATAAGTCAAAATATATGGAGTCTGTTTGGTGGTTGTTAAAAGAAATTTACAACAAGAAATTGATGTATAAAGGCTATACAATTCAGCCCTATTCTCCAAAAGCAGGTACGGGTTTAAGTTCTCACGAGTTAAATCAACCTGGAACCTACCAAGATGTAACGGATACAACAGTTGTTGCCCAGTTTAAAGCCATTAAGGAAACATTGCCAAGCTTTTTACAAGTTGATGGAGATGTACACTTTTTAGCTTGGACCACTACTCCTTGGACATTGCCAAGTAATACCGCATTAACAGTTGGTGCTAAAATTGACTATGTATTGGTTGAAACATTTAACCAATATACATTTGAACCAATCAAAGTTGTATTGGCTAAGAATTTAGTAGCCAAACAATTTGCAGGAAAGAAGTTTAATCTGGTAGAAGGTGCTACAGAATTAGCAATATATAAAGAAGGAGACAAGCAAATTCCATATACAATTCTAAACGAATTTAAAGGGAAAGACTTGGTTGGAATTAGGTACGAGCAATTGTTGAAATATGCATTGCCCTATGAAAATCCTGAAAACGCATTTAGAGTAATTTCTGGGGATTTTGTAACAACTGAAGACGGAACCGGAATTGTACATACTGCACCAACATTTGGACAAGATGATGCAGTGGTTGCCAAACAAGCAACACCAGAAGTTCCGCCATTATTAGTATTGGATACAGACGGAAACCCAGTTCCTTTAGTAGATTTACAAGGGAAGTTCAGATCAGAAATGGGTGAATATGGGGGGAAATATGTTAAGAACGAATATTATGAGGATGGTGAAGCTCCAGAGAAATCTGTAGATGTAGAGTTAGCCATCCAATTAAAGATAGAAAATAAAGCCTTTAAGGTAGAGAAATACGTGCACAGTTATCCAAATTGTTGGAGAACAGACAAGCCTATTTTATACTATCCGTTAGATTCTTGGTTTATCAAGGTAACAGACGTGAAAGATAGAATGCACGAGTTGAACAAAACAATTAACTGGAAACCAGAATCGACTGGAACAGGTCGTTTTGGAAACTGGTTAAAGAATGCCAATGATTGGAATTTATCTCGATCTCGTTTTTGGGGGATTCCATTGCCTATTTGGAGAACAGAAGACGGTAAAGAAGAAATCATGATTGGTTCTGTAAAAGAATTGAAAGATGAAATGGCACGTGCTGTACAAGCAGGTATTATGGATGAAGACATTTTTACTGATTTTGAAGTTGGAAACATGTCAGAAGAAAACTATGATAAAATCGACTTACATAAAAATGTGGTTGATAAAGTGGTCTTGGTTTCTGCATCCGGTCAACCAATGAAACGTGAAAATGATTTGATTGATGTATGGTTTGATTCTGGTGCGATGCCGTATGCACAATGGCATTATCCTTTTGAAAATAAAGAATTAATTGACAATAAAGAAAGTTACCCTGCTGATTTTATTGCAGAAGGTGTAGATCAAACAAGAGGTTGGTTTTACACAATGCATGCAATAAGTACAATGGTTTTTGATTCAGTTGCCTATAAAAATGTGGTGTCAAATGGATTGGTATTAGATAAAAAAGGACAGAAAATGTCGAAACGTTTAGGGAATGCAACAGATCCATTTGAAACGTTGAAAACATATGGTGCAGATGCTACACGTTGGTATATGATAAGCAATGCAAATCCTTGGGATAATTTAAAATTTGACTTAGAAGGAATTGCAGAAGTCCGTCGTAAGTTCTTTGGAACAATTTACAATACCTATTCGTTCTTTACCTTGTATGCAAACATTGATAAGTTTACCTATGCAGAAGCAGATGTTCCGTTAAACGAAAGACCAGAAATAGATCGTTGGATTTTATCAGAACTACACTCGCTAATAAAAAGAGTGGATGGTTTTTACGATCAGTATGAACCAACAAAAGCAACAAGAGCAATTTCTGAGTTTGTGCAAGAGTTTTTAAGTAATTGGTATGTAAGATTGTGTAGAAGACGTTTCTGGAAAGGGAGCTATGAGCAAGATAAAATTTCGGCCTATCAAACATTGTATACCTGTATGTTAACCGTTGCAAAATTAAGTGCTCCTGTAGCGCCGTTCTTTATGGATAGGCTATACAAAGACTTAACGCAAACAACCCAGCAAGAAAATTTTGAAAGTGTACATTTGGCAGATTTCCCTATCTATGACGAATCATTTATTGATACTTCTTTAGAGCGTAAAATGGAAAATGCACAAACAATTACTTCTTTGGTGTTGTCATTAAGAGCTAAAGAGAAAATTAAAGTGCGTCAGCCATTACAAAAGATTATGATTCCGGTATTGGATGCGACTCAGAAAGAAGAAATAGAAGCCGTTTCAGATTTGATTAAACACGAAGTGAACGTAAAAGAAATTGAGCTGTTAGATGATGCTTCAGGTGTTTTAGTGAAGCAGGTTAAGCCAAATTTCAAAACCTTAGGCCCTAAGTTTGGAAGGGATATGAAGGCCATTTCTAATGCGATTCAAAACTTTAGTCAAGACGACATTATTAAAATAGAAAAAGATGGAAATCTTTCTATTAAAATTGGTGAAAAAAGTATACATTTGGATATCACCGATGTAGAGATCTCATCAAAAGATATTGAGGGTTGGTTAGTTGCAAATGCCAATGGATTAACAGTGGCTTTAGATGTTACAATTTCGGATGATTTGCGTCAAGAA
>JAESTN010000020.1 GCA_016763595.1 Flavobacteriaceae bacterium
CAATTCGGAACAATATCAGAAGTAGCATGCATCATTTTTGTAGCAATCTGATTTAAAATCTGTCCTTTAAATGGAATTTGGCGTGGTAAGATTACATCAAAAGCAGACAATCTATCAGAAGCAATCATTACCAATACTTCATCATTAATATTATATACTTCTCTTACTTTACCTTTATATACCGATTTTTGATTCGGAAATTGAAAGTTTGTTTCGTTAATTGTATTCATTTTAGTTGTGTTGTAGTTGGCAGTAAAAGTAAACTTTTAGCGTGAAAATATACCCGTAAAAGCCGAAAGTTTACGGACCTAAAAACGAAGGCCAAATTCCCACAGTTACGATTCTGGTTCTATGATCTTATATGCTCTTAAAATTCGTTTTACCAGACGATGTCTTACTACATCTTTATCATCTAAATACACCTGTGCGATGCCTTCTATATCTTTTAAAGCCAATAAAGATTCTTTCAAACCCGAGATTTGTTTTCTAGGCAAATCTATTTGACCAGGATCACCAGTAATAATAAATTTTGCGTTTTTACCCATTCTGGTTAAAAACATTTTCATCTGATTGTGGGTTGTGTTTTGTGCTTCATCTAAAATTACAAAAGCATTGTCTAGTGTTCTACCACGCATAAATGCCAAGGGAGCAATTTGAATTACACCTTTTTCTAAATGAGACTCCAATCGTTCATTCGGAATCATATCTCGCAACGCATCATACAATGGTTGCATGTAAGGATCTAATTTTTCTTTTAAGTCTCCAGGTAAAAAGCCTAGATTCTCTCCAGACTCCACTGCTGGTCTTGTTAAAATAATTCGCCTTACTTCTTTATCTTTCAGCGCTTTTACAGCCAACGCAACTGCTGTATAAGTCTTTCCTGTTCCAGCTGGCCCTACTGCAAAAAGCATGTCATTCTCCCCCATTAAGGTAACCATTTTACGTTGGTTATCCGTTTGAGGTTTTATCAACTTACCATTAACACCATGCAATAAAACATCTTTAGCGACAGATCCAGATTCTATTCCTTTTCCTGTTTCGGTAATAATACGTTCAATACTATTTTCATCTAACTTATTGTATCTGTTAAAATACTTCACTAGCATCTCAAATCGTTTTTCAAACTCATCTAAAATATCTGATTCACCATAAATTTTCAATGTACCTCCTCTGGCTACAATTTTAATCTTCGGGAAATATTTTTTCAATATAGAAATAGTACTGTTTTGAGTTCCAAAAAATTCTTTTGGGTCGATGTCTGTAAGTTCAATGATTCTTTCTGTCAAATGATTCTATTTTAATAGGTTAACAAATTTAGCTGTTGAAAATATGCATATAAATAAAAACAAGATAAATTCTATCTAGTATTTCTACAAGAAAATTACGTATAAAATTCTAGAATTGATTAACTTTGTGTAAAATTTTTATCATTTTTTTAGATTCTCGTTTTTACTGAAACAAGTTCAGCACAAGCAATGGGAATAAAACTATTAGAATTGTATTTAAGTTTAGACTTAAATGCGTTTTTTCAAACTAATCAACAGGTAGTTTTTACATGTCTTTAATTACTTTAACAACAGATTTCGGAACTAAAGACCACTTTGTAGGCGCTGTTAAAGGTGCTATCTACTCAGAATTACCTGATGCGAAGATTGTTGATATTACCCACGAAGTTTCACCTTTTAACATTACTGAAACTGCATATATCTTAAAAAACTCCTACAAAAGTTTCCCAGATAAGAGCATTCATATCGTTGGAGTAGATTCTGAATTAAGTTCAGAAAACAAACACATCGCTTTGTTATTAGACAATCATTATTTTATTTGTCCTGATAATGGGTTAATTTCTATGATTGCTTCTGAAATAAATCCAACGCAGATTGTAGAAATCAATATTCATGATAGAATAGAGAGTAGTTTCCCTGTATTGGATGTCTTTGTACAAGTTGCTTGCTTTATTGCTCGAGGAGGAAACTTAGGCGTTATAGGCAAAGAAATTCAGTCGTATAAACAAATGACAGAAATTCAACCTAATATTGACGCTAGTCAAACTCAGATTTTTGGGAGTGTTATTTACATTGACAATTATGGCAACGTAATTAGTAACATCAGTAAGAAGCTTTTTACCGAAGTTGGAAAAGGCAGAAACTACAGAATTAAAGCGAGACGGTATACTTTTAATAAAATACAACAGAAATACAACGACATTATCAATTATGATATAGATGAAGATCGTAAACATTATGATGGAAATAAATTAGCAATATTCAACTCCGCTGAGTTTTTAGAAATTGCCATTTACAGGAGTAATTTAAAAACTGTTGGAGGAGCTTCAACACTTTTAGGATTGAGTTATAGAGATAGTATTACAGTCGAATTTTATTAATTGAATTTTATGTTTGTACGAATTGTAAAAATGGGATTTCAAGAAGAGCACATCGCAACTTTTCTTTCAACTTTTAACGCAAAAAAAAAAGACATTAGAAATACAAAAGGGTGTCAATTATTAGAATTATATAGAGATAAAACTGACCCAACAATTTTCTTTACCTATAGTTATTGGGAAACAGAACAAGATTTAGAAAATTACAGAAATTCAGAATTATTTAAAGGAGTTTGGGCTCAAACAAAAATACTATTCAATCAAAAACCAGAAGCTTGGAGTGTTGACAAGGAGATGGTGTTATCATAAAAATTATAAATAAATTATAAATGCAAGAATTTTCTTTTACAGATTTTCCAGAATTAACTACTAAACGCTTAGTATTACGTCAATTAACTTTTGACGACAAAAAAGCAATTTTCAGATTGCGCTCTAACAAAGAAATTAATGAACTCATAGAACGAGAAACTCCAAAAAACTTGAATCAAGCAGAAGGGTTTATTCAGGTTTGTTTGGATGAGTTTGAAAATAAAAACCGTGTTTTTTGGGCAATGGTATTAGAAGATTCAAACCAATTGATTGGAACCATTGTTTTTCATAAAGTAGATTTAGAAAACAACTATGCAGAAATCGGTTACGAAATGAATCCAGA
>JAESTN010000227.1 GCA_016763595.1 Flavobacteriaceae bacterium
GGAAAATAGGGCTATCACTATTAAATGTTTTAAACACCAAAAACATTTTGGATAGAACCTATGAGTTAAAATTTGTGAACTCTCAAAGTAATGTAGAAGAACAAAAATTAGTTAAAGTAGATCGGTTGTCATTAGGGTTTACACCTAATGTTGTCTTTAGGCTTACCTTTTAATCCAACCAGGAGGTTTAATTACGAGATGTTTGCATCGAAATATGAAATGCCTTTTCTATTTTCACGCCTCGTATGCTTCCATTGAGGTAATTGATTTAGGGTAACTTTGCTTCTTTAATGTGTAGTAAGCGAGTTAATTTTATAGATAAATCTAACAAGATTACCTTAGCATTTCCATTTCTTTCAATATGATAGATAGCTGTATTTAGCTCCTCGCTAATATCTAAAATGTTACCACTATGTATAAAGGGAGCAAACTTTTTTAAATCAAATCCAGAAGTTTCGGTTTCTAAAAAAACTATTTTTTCTGAATTATAATTTAGCAACATTGCTTGTCTAAAAAACTGTAAACAGTATTTTAAAAAACGCTTTTGAGTTTCTCTTCCGCTTTTAGCAATTTCATCACTCCATTCAATTAACTGTTGTATAACAGTAGCATTTCCTTTTGCTTTAAATGCGGTTCTAATCCAAGTAATAAACCATTTCTCAAAAATGAGATCACTAGAATCATGATGCAATAGATGCAATGCTTTATTATAATTCCCTTCAGCTTGATGGGCAACTTTATATGCTGCGCTTTCAGAAATTTTTTCGTTTGTGATCAAAGCTTGTGCGATGTCTTCATCCGACAAAGCCTGAAAATATATTGCTTGACAACGAGATTTTATGGTGTTAATAATTTGTTCTTCGTCTTCTGTACATAAAATAAAGAGGGTCTTTTCTGGCGGTTCTTCAATTAGCTTCAATAATTTGTTTGCTGCAGAGATATTCATCTTTTCTGCCATCCAAATAATCATCACTTTAAAACCACCTTCGTAAGATTTCAATTTTAAAGATTTTACAATGTTTTCTGCTTCATCAACACCAATTAAACCTTGTTTATTTTCTACACCAATAAATTGCAACCAATTATATAAGCTACCATAAGATTGTTCTTTTATAAAGGCTCTCCAATCTTCTAAAAACAAATCGCTTATTGGATGTTTTTTCACCTTGTCATTAGAAGTAACAGGAAAAGCAAAATGTAAATCAGGATGTACCAGTTTTTTACATTTTATTTTACAGCTTTCTTCATCAGTAGAAGTTGAACTAAGCAAATATTGTGCATAGGCAATCGCCATTGGTAAAGTACCAAAACCTTCTTTTCCTACAAACAACTGAGCATGTGGAATTCTTCCTTTTTCTGTAGCAGATTTAAGGTGATTTTTTATATGATTCTGACCAATTACATCTTTAAAAAACATGACACAAATATATAACATTATATTCTCGAAATCGATACCTCTATTTTTGAGTTTCTAATTTTTTGTAACGTCTTTAAAGAAGTACATTTGTAAAAAATAGAACGACAATGCAAACACTAAACGATATTAATTTTAACAATAAAAAAGCGCTAATACGAGTAGATTTTAACGTGCCTTTAAACAAGGAGCTTAAAGTTACTGATGCGACAAGAATTGAAGCTGCAAAAGCGACTATTATTAAAGTGTTAGAGGATGGTGGTTCTGCAATATTAATGTCGCACTTAGGAAGGCCAAAAGGGGTTGAAGATCAATTTTCATTACGCCATATTGTAGAAAAAATTACCGAGATAATTGGTGTACAAGTTAAGTTTGTAGAAGATTGTATTGGTGAAAAAGCAGAAAAAGCAGCAGCAGAATTACAACCAGGAGAAGTTTTATTATTAGAAAACTTACGTTTTTATTCAGAAGAAAAGAATGGAGACAAAAATTTTGCAAAGCAGCTTTCTAAACTAGGTGATGTGTATGTAAATGATGCCTTTGGTACAGCACATAGAGCACATGCTTCTACGGCTGTTATTGCAGCGTTTTTTCAAAAAGATAAATGTTTTGGATACTTATTAGCCAAAGAAATAGAAAGCATCAATAAGGTATTAAACAATAGTCAAAAACCAGTTACAGCTATTTTAGGAGGCGCAAAAGTCTCTTCAAAAATTGGAGTGATTGAAAATATTTTAGACAAAGTTGATCATATTATTATTGGTGGAGGTATGACCTTTACTTTTGTAAAAGCATTAGGAGGGAATATCGGAAACTCTTTAGTAGAAGATGATAAATTAGAATTGGCCTTAGCGATTATAGGGAAAGCAAAAGAAAAAAATGTAAAAATACATTTACCTGTTGATGCAATTATTGCTGATGATTTTAAGAATGATGCAAATAAGAAAGAAGTAGATACAGATGCAATTCCTGACGGTTGGATGGGGCTAGATACAGGTTCTAAAACAGCTGAAAAGTTTGCGAAGGTAATTGCAGAATCTAAAACAATTTTATGGAATGGGCCTTTAGGAGTTTTTGAAATGGAAAGCTTTTCTAAAGGAACTATTGCATTAGGAAACGCCATTGCAGCTGCAACAGCTAAAGGAGCTTTTTCTTTAGTAGGAGGAGGAGATTCGGTTGCAGCAGTTAAGCAATTTGGTTTTGCAGATAAAGTAAGTTATGTTTCAACAGGTGGTGGAGCCATGTTAGAAATGTTAGAAGGAAAAACATTGCCAGGAATAGAAGCTATTTTAAAATAATCAACCATTATGAAGTATACTACATTACCAAACACAGACATTAAAGTTTCTAAAATTTGTTTAGGAACCATGACCTGGGGAAATCAGAATACTGAGGTAGAGGGACACCAACAAATGGATTTTGCATTGGAACAAGGAGTAAACTTCTTTGATACTGCAGAACTATATTCGGTTCCTGCATCTCCAGAAACCTATGGAGCCACAGAAAAAATAATCGGTTCTTGGTTTAAAAAAACAGGAAATAGAGATAAAGTAGTATTGGCTTCTAAAATTGCTGGAGCTGGAGATTATACGGCACATATTCGTAAAGATGGATTTAGTAAAAGAGCACTTACTGAAGCTTTAGAAGGTAGTTTAAAGCGTTTACAAACAGATTATATTGATTTGTACCAGTTGCATTGGCCCGAAAGAGGAGTGAATTGTTTTGGAGTTCGCGATTACCCTTTTCAGACAGCAACAAAAGAAGCAGAAAATCACTTAGAGATTTTAGAAACGTTGCATGGTTTTGTACAACAAGGAAAAATAAAACAAGTTGGACTGTCAAATGAATCACCTTGGGGAACTATGAAATATTTGCAAATAGCAAAAGAGTATAATTTACCAAGAATGTCAAC
>JAESTN010000021.1 GCA_016763595.1 Flavobacteriaceae bacterium
ATTTTGCTAAAACAGAATGGGAAGCACCTGTTACGGGATCTTCATTAATACCAATCCAAGGGCAAAAACATCTTGAGTAAAAATCAAAATTTTTGTCTTCCGATTTTGAAGTTATAACAACTTCTTTTATAGTTTCAGAGCTTTCAATAGCTTTTTGATAGTCCGGATTTATATCCAAAAGAGTTTGTTTGTCTTTTACTTCAATGATAAGCATATCCAAATCTTTTGAGAATTTTGTGGAAATAGCACTTTCTATACCAAAAGCATCATAAAGTTTTTTATTTGCATTATAATCGGTTGTTTCATACAACGGGAACAACATCTTTAGATATTCACCTTCAATACTAGCATTTAATTGCAATCCTTTATGAGTAGTAAAATTAACAGTCTCATTATTGAATTTATCTAAAATTATCTTTGAAGCTGCCAAAGTTGCGTGACCACAAAAATCAACTTCAATAGTTGGAGTGAAATATCTTATTGTAAAATGGTTATTATTAGTTTTTAACAAAAAAGCGGTTTCAGATAAATTCAGTTCAGATGCAATTGATTGCATTGTTTCAATACTTATAGGTTCTTCTAATAAGCATATCCCTGCTGGATTTCCTCTAAAAGGTATATTTGTAAAAGAATCTACAATAAAAGTTTTGATATTCATATTCTTAATCTGTTTTTCGGGAATTGCATATAACGTTGAGTGTATATGCCATAGCGGCCTATCGGCAGGCTACAGGCACATACACATTGTTGTTGACAGTTTATTCTTTCGTCTGTATAGTGTAAAAGTCATAAGTAGCTTTTGCAATATCCGCTATAATGTTCACGTTTGATTTAAAATTTTCTTGCGAATCTGTTACAAAAACACTGATGATAAAGTACTTCCCATCTGGCAAAAAGACAATTCCAATATTGTTTACTGCAGCAGTAATCCCAGTTTTTTTATTTGTACCAGACCAACCTGTCTTGTGAGCAACAATTGTTTCCTTAGGTAGTTGTCCTCTTATTCTGCCTTTTCCTGTTGTTGTTTCTTTATTCGTTTTCCAAAAAAAATCATAACTACTTTTTGAAAGTAAGTTATTTTTATTCTCAAAAAATATTTTCAGTGTCTTACTTGCGGCATTAGGGGTTGTCCAATTTTGGAACATATTTTCCCACTTGGTTTGCATTTCTTCTTCATTGAAAGTAATTTGTATCTCTTCTATACCACTTTTTTTAATGTATTCTTCAACCGTTTTAGGTGTTCCGATAAGTCGTATTAAAACATCACAGGCTGTATTGTCGCTATGAGAAATTGTGTATTGAATTAATCTTTCAATTGTAAAGCTACCTCCATTAGGGTTTTCATCTCTAAGTGGACTCCAAAAGTCTTCTGGCAAAAGTTCATCTTTATCTATTTCTACTATTTGGTCCAAGGACAATATCCCCTTATCAACCTCTGACAATACGGATAATGCAATATGGAACTTAAACACACTTTGCATTGGAAATCGTTTATCTCCGTATAGCGAAAGAGTATCTTTTCCATTATTTCCGATTATTGAAACTCCAACTACTGCATTTTTGTCAGATACGATTTGTTCAATTTTTTTTCGTAGTAAATCAGTTTTGTTGTGTGGTGTAGTGCAACTTATTAAAAGTAATAATAGTAAAGCTGTCAATTGAAATAGTCTATTCATTCTTTATTTTCTTTTATTTTTTTTACGTTTTGTCTTCAAAAATTATCACCAACGATTAATGTAAAAAGTCGTTTTAATGCTTTTATGAATGCTAACGATTTATGTATGGCTCGTAGTGTGCTAAAAGCACAATAATTTTCGAGTTAGCACAGAGCCAAAATTTTTATATTTTGTTTTTATCTTATCATTTTAAAATCCAAATTAAAAATTTGGCAGAACTTAATTCATATTCACTAATTTTGAGTCAAGAATGTAGTAGTAATGAGCTATACACCATGTTACTTGCTGGCTTTTTTCATTTTAACAATGTGTCTTTATCAGTTATTGTTTTACTTTTTATTGGTTGTCCTTTCATAAATTTGGAAACCTCTGAGGCAAAACTATCGGGGGCAAAAAGAGCAATAAAATGGGGAGCATCTTTTATACTAATGAATGTCACTTGGTTATTTTTAGATAGTTTTTCAAAATGACGAAGGGCGCCAGAGTGATGAGTTTTTGGGTCTAAAGTTCCATGTATAATTAGAGTGGGAGGTATTTTCTTTGGAGTTTTCGCAAAGTATACATCGCGCTGATAAGTTGGCATTGAGTTTTCGGCTATTAGATTTGGTAAAGGACTTGTAAATAATAAACCTTTCGATTCTATCTTTACCTGACTTTTTTTGATTTCTGGCTTTAAATTATTTTCAGAAGCTGTAATTACTTGGGTTAATGGGATTGAACTTGATGATGTTTTATATTTAGATCCATACGATGTGTAAAATTCTGTAATATCAGCTATTGCATTATTCAATGGAGTGAAGTCTTCATTAGATAGTGCTTTTATTATCTCTGGCATTTTATTTCGAACCTCTGGAAGATCTAACATCATCCCAAAAATTATAGATAAATCTTGCTTTGGTAAATTTTTAGCAAAATTGACGTTTTTATGAGATCGTTCAATTATGTTTTGTAATTGAGAAATTAATGGAACGCTATTTTTCGGTTCTAATTTGCTGAAAAATTCTAAAACTGAACGTCCAATGTTATCTGTTACAAAGGATCTTTGACTTAAATCATAGTCACTATCATCTTGTAATGGTACAAGTGAATCGAGAATTACTCCATCAAGTTTAACTGAATTTTGCTGAAGTAGGCGTAAGACTAATTGTGTTCCGTAAGATACACCATATATATAACGTTTTCCCTCCCCACTTAGATCATTGATTAATGTACTAAGATCTCTTGCGGCATTCGTAATAGAAAACGCTTGTACATAAGATTGATTGCTGAACATTTGTCCAAAACATGATCCCCATTCATCATTTGCTAGTGCGATTCCATTGGGGGAGTTTAACCCTTCTTCTTTGGGGCATATTTTACTTGATTGTCCAGTTCCTCTGTGGTCTGGAACAAAAATATCTAGATGCGGAAATATTTTTGAAAACTGATTTATTAAGGGGTAGAGGCTTGCCCCAGACTCTCCTGGACCTCCAGGAATTAACCAAATAGATCCCTGTCTCTTTTTTACAGATGGAAATTTCCTAACAAATATATCGATAGTTTCATTGTTATTCGTTTGATAATTTAGAGGTGTTTTTACTGTAATACAAAGGGATGATTTAAATTCATCAAAATTTTCGTAATCAGGGCATTGTGAAAACTGAGCTTTTACACCTATTGTAATTAATAAAAATATTACTAAAAATATAATTTTTTTTAACATTTGGGATTTGATTTATTGGGGTTCATTATTTTTAACTTGCAGGTATCAACGTGTTTGTATACCATTTTTTGCTTTGATCAAGCACCTAATTTAGTAAACCTGCCTGCCGGCAGGCAGGTACAAACCAACTAGAAATTCAACCTGCCACGCTTTTGGGCATGGGAGGATTTTCGTAAGTAAGCTTGTACTAGCAATTAATTTTATACGGTGTTGGCATTAGTTATTCCTTCATTCTGTTTTCAATCAATTTAATCATTGCTTTAGCATTATTGTTTTCAGGGTCTAAATTTAATGATTTTTCATAGTTCTTTTTTGAAAATTTAAATTGATTATTCGCCAAATATGCTTCTGCTAGACTATCATAGCAATTGGCCGATTCTGAATGTTCTTTCACATTTAATTCAAATATTTTAAGAGCCTTTTTTATTTCATTACTTCCTAAGAAAACATATCCAACTCTATTAAGAATACCTTCATAGTTTGGCCAAGTTCCCCCTGTTAATTTTGATTCAGTTTCTGAGTTTTTAGTTTTGACTAGATGGTAATTTTCGATTGCTATATTAATATCTTTCGTTAAAAAAGTAGATAATATATCCTGTAGAATAATTTCTCTTTTATCGATTAAGTTTTCATCAATTATGCCAGCAACTCGGTTAATAATATCATTATGAGTAGAATAATATTTGTGTCCGTTGGTTAATACAATTATGGTTAAATCGTTTTTTACGAATTTTCTGAAACCCGTATGAGAACCGCCTGTAAACCCAAATGAACTCGAGTTTTTTAGTGAATATGTGTGCCAACCATGTAGAAAATTATCCTGTTTGTTTTTAAAGTTAAAGGGCTTCCAAAGGGCTTGTTTAGTAGTTTCTTTTATTAATTGATTGTTATCCAGGCGTTTGTTCCATTCAATTAATCCCCTTAAGGTTATATTTAGGCCATTGGCAGCGTGAAATCTTTTCGCATCATAAATAATAGGATTAATATAGGTATTAGTATCATTATTATATACATACCTATTAACTCTATTTTTAATATGTTTAGTGAAGTCTGAAGAAAAAATAACACCACTTTTTATGTTAAGAAATTGATTGTTAAGGATGTATTCTTCAAATGAGATTCCAGAAACTTTTTCAATTATCTGAGCCAAAAGCCAATAGTTTGTTTGGTTGTATTCATATTGATTTCCTAATGCAAAATGCAAGTTTTCGTTTGTTACTCTTGCCCATTCTTCTTTATCTGATAGGTGAGCATTAAAAACAGAAATGTCTGGTAAACCTGATGAGTGCGTTATCAAGTTTTTAATTTTAATTGCTTGCCATTTTTCGGGAGTATTCTCTATGTATTTAGAAATATTGTCTTCTAAAGAAATTTTGTTTTGCTCAATAAGTTGAAAAACACCAGTAGATACCATTAATTTAGTAATAGAATAGATGGGATATATAGTGTTTTTGTCAATAGGGATATCTTGTTTTAAATCTGTGTTACCGAAATACCCTTCATATATTACTTCTCCGCTCTTAATAACTGCTAGTGCCAAACTAGGAATTTCTTGAAGTTGTATCTGAGTTTTTAAATATGACTCTATTTCCTGCTTTTTATTTTTTAGCCCCTTTTCAAAAGTATTGTTTTGACAAGAAACAGTTAGAAAGATAATTAGGAATATTACTATTGATTTAATTTTATTCATTTTGTTTTTTTAATGATTTCTTGTTTTATTGATTTGATTTTAAATCTAAAGTGAAATGAAGTTTCTTCTAATTTTAAATCTATATCGTCCAAATATGCTAGAATACTTAACTCATCTTCTAGGATATCCAAAATTGCTTCACGACTGTTCCAAAGTATTTCAAGTTTCGGTATCATCTTATTCGCTTTATCGGATAATGAGATAATCTGTTTTCTTTTGTCTAACTGGTTTTGTTCATTTTTTTAACAATAACAACAACAGAAGGATGTGCGTATCCTAAATGTTCAGCGATATAGGATATTGAACACTTTTCTTTTTTTGTAAAAACATAAATACAAATTTTGTTCGATATCAAGATCCAATTCTTTATATAACTTTCTTATATCGTGTGACATTCTATCACTTATTCTTTTCAATTGACTATCTAAGGCCTTGTAGCCAAGTTCTTTTATAAAGTCATGGTTCATAGTTAAATTATTTTCGACAAATTTAATCTATCTTTTGTTAACTATATAGTAAACTACGTATTATTTTGAAATTAATGCCAACATGTTTATGTATAGTTAGTTGCGGTTATAAATTTTAAAACCACCATTTTGGAGAAATCGAACCGTAGCGGTGCTGAGCCAAAATATTCTGAGTGTTTTAAAATTGATATACCGAAAGTTTCATAGCTTTTTGTATATCAATTTATATCTAAAATTTTTAATGCACCGTAAATGAAGCAATTAATTATACACGGTGTTACCATGCGTTTTATTCAATTCAGATTTTTTGACAACAATTGTATTCGCCCAAATATCACCAACTCTTTGATGTTGTTTTGAATTTTTAATAGTCACAATTCCAACTAATCCCAAAAAGGACATGTCGATTGGATCAAGCAAGTGCCTTTTAATAGATTGTCCAAAAGTTAATTTTTTTTCATTTCCAAGGATTGAAATCGCTTTTAAACCAACTAATAAATTTCCAAGTGTAGCTCCAAACCATTGTTCAAATCCAATTGTCATTATTCCCCAAAATAAAAATGGAATTAAAGCGGGTAATCCACTCACTGAATACACGCCTTCACTGTTTTGTAATCCGAATGAGGTAACATAGAAAATGGAAAAGGTGAGAATGATTATGTAATCAACAATTCCTGCAACAATTCGGTCTCCTATATTCGCTTCTGTTTTAATTTTAGTAGATTGATTTAATTCATTCATAGTTTTTTCAAATGTATGTTAACGTGTTTGTATACCATTTTTTGCGTTGATTAAGCACCTAATTTAGTACATACAAAACCATCTATAAAATCTGCAAGGATTTTCGTAAGCAAGCGAGTACAAGCAATTAATTTTATATGGCTTAAGTTTACAATCTATTAATTTTCATAAATTCCTAACCAGTTAATTGGTTCATTCCATCTATTCTCTTTGTAATTTTTTACAATAAATATTTTTTCTACAATTTCTTTTATAAACAAAGACTTGATAGAATCAATTTTTTTATTGGATACATTCTTATCTATAAAAAGAACATATTTTAATTTTTTTTCATCCTTTACAGGAATTTGACTTTTAAAATTAAATAATTGAGATGCTAAGTTATTCAGATTGTTTGAATAGTCAGTTTTTGCAATTATTTTATTATTTTTCGTGCTTATATAAATATTAAAATTATAATCATCATTTCCTGCTGTAATTAGTCCATCAGATACTTTCTCTAATTTTATTCTAAGTCCTATCTTATTTTCAAAATATTCAAAACCATTATTGATTTTTGCAAACTTAAAGTAATGAATAGAATCAAGGTCATTTTTAATAAATAAGGTGTCTTTGGTTAAATTAAATTTATAATAATTTGTGTTTTTATAATTAAGTATAGATTTGTCTCCTCGTAATAAAGTTTGTTCAATTTTTGAGCCTTTAACTTTCCATTTGTTGGAATATGTGCCATAAATCAAAGAGTCATCAATAACCATAGAATCTTTGAAAAATTGAATGTCAATATTGAAATTTGTGTCAGAAGTTGTACTCCAATTTCCAATAAAATAAAATTTTTCATTCTCTTTATTACAAGAGATGAAAAGTGATGTAAATATGAATAGGAGTAGTGTTTTCCTCATAATTATTGCCAACGTGTTTGTGTATAGTTAGTTGCGGTTAAAAATTTTATAACGACCATTTTGGCGAACCGAGCCCCAACCGTGCTGAGCCAAAATACTCCGAGTGTTTTAAAATTGATGTACCGAAAGGTTCATCGCCTTTTTCTGAGGTCAATTTAAACCTAAGTTTTTAATTCACCGATAATGAAGCAATTAATATTACACGTTGTTGTGTTTAGTTATTTAGTATTCTGATTATTTCGCTCAAGGATGTTTTAGCCTCCTTCATTACCGGTAGGAAAGGCCAAATATGTGGCATATTCTTTCCTACGATTATTTCAAGACTAATTTTAGCTTCAATAAATTTTTTGATAGCCAATTTTTGATCTGGATACGTAATATCATTTTCTGCGAGAAATAGAATTGTCTGAGGGAAATTTCCAAAACTCCCATATAAAGGTGAAATCATTATATTTTTCAAATCATTATTTTCCACACACATTTTTTTTGCACTTAATACTCCAACTTTAGAAAGCATTGGGTCAATAGTATCTAATTTTTTAATTTCAGGATTAGACATACTCGCATCCATAACTGGTGATACAAGTATTATTTTATTAGGTAATTCGATGTTTCTTTTTATCAGACGTTGAATTAAGCTTGTTACTA
>JAESTN010000228.1 GCA_016763595.1 Flavobacteriaceae bacterium
AGGTGGAGCAGTGGTGTTTTTTAGAAAAGCAGGTAATAAAATATTGCTAATTCAGCCAAATCAAAAATATAGAGCTTTAACGAATAATGTTGAAGAAAAAAAATCGATAAAAGAAGCTTTTGCAAAATCGGTGTTGCATGGTTTTGTGATTAAAGAAGAAAAGAATAATGTGTATTTAGTAGATGCAACATCTTTTTTTATACAAGATACCTTTGGTGTAGCCAATACATTGTCAAGAAAAGGGGAAGGGAATTATACTCTGGACAAATCTAGAAGCGCTTTTAATTTAGAAAGGACAAAAGCATTTGAGAAAAATGTTGAGTTTGATGTATTATTAACGTTTAAAGGGAAACCTAAAGGAAGAAATTTATGGGCAGTAACTCCAGATGCAAGTGCAGTTACGGTGTATCAACATCATTCTTTTGTAGAATTGCCGGATACTGATTACACCCCAAGAGAATTTGACCCAAGAGCTGGTGGGTATCCAATGTCTTATATGGATTATTCTACACCGGTAAACCAATCAATTGTTAAGCGTTTTATATATCGTCATCGATTAGAAAAGAAAAATCCAACTGCTGCAATTAGTGAAGCAGTAGATCCTATTGTTTATTATTTAGATCCAGGAACACCAGAGCCAATTAGATCTGCGTTGTTAGATGGAGCTAGGTGGTGGAATCAAGCTTTTGAAGCAATTGGTTACAAAGATGCGTTTCAAGTAAAAATGTTACCTAAAGATGCAGATCCGTTGGATTTGCGATACAATGTGATTCAGTGGGTACATCGATCTACTCGTGGATGGAGTTATGGCTGGAGTATTTCTGACCCTAGAACAGGTGAAATAATTAAAGGACATGTAAGTTTAGGTTCTCTAAGAATTCGTCAAGATTTTTTAATTGCACAAGCCTTGCAAGCTCCATATGCTACAAATACCCCAGATGATAAATTTGCATTAGAAATGGCATTGGCTAGAATCAGACAATTGTCTGCGCATGAAGTTGGGCATACTATTGGTTTTGCACATAATTTTGCAGCAAGTACAAATAATAGAGCATCAGTAATGGATTATCCACATCCGCAGTTTTCTTTAAAAAACGGAAAAATTGACTTTTCTAATGCCTATGCTGTTAATATTGGTGAATGGGATAAAGTAACTGTCGCCTATGCATATCAGCAATTTACTGGCAATGAAAAACAAGGGTTACAAGATATTTTGACAGCTGCGTTTTCAAAAGGATTGCGTTATTTATCTGATCAAGATGCAAGATCTCCAGGAAGTGCACATGCCTATGCACATTTATGGGATAATGGGAAAAGTGCTGCTGATGAATTGAATGATATTTTAGAAATTAGAAAGAATGCAATAGCTAAATTTTCTCCAGACAATATTAAATCTGGTCAACCATATTCGGTCTTAGAAGATGTTTTTGTACCGCTGTATTTTTTGCATAGATATCAAGTAGAAGCAGTTTCTAAAGTTATTGGAGGATTGGATTATAACTATGCTGTTAAAGGAGGGAATCAAACCATTGTAAAGAGAGTTCCAGGTTCTGAAGAAAGAAACGCTTTAAAAGCACTATTAAAAACTATTGATGTAAAAACCATGGCAATTCCAGTTTCAAAGTTGCGTTTTTTTCCACCAAGAGCATTGGGGTATGGAAGAACAAGAGAATCATTTAAAAGTAAAGTAGGTCCAGAGTTTGATCCTTATGGAGCTGTAGAAACTTCATCAGAATTATCACTAAGCCTGCTATTTCACCCTCAAAGAGCCTCTCGTTTGGTGTTGCATAAAAGTTTAGAGAAGTCGCAATTAGGATTGGTTGAAGTGATTGATGCAGTTATTAAAAACTCTTTTAAGAAGTTTCATAAGAATTCGTATCATCAAGAATTGCAAAACGTAGTGAATACTCAGGTGTTAAATCAATTATTTGGGTTGGCTGCTAATCAATCAAACTACAAACAAGTAACTGCAATTGTAAATTACAAGCTGGATGAAATATCGAACTGGTTGCGTACTAGAAAAACGAAAGGAGTTCAAAAAATGTATAATTTAGAATTTTTAAAATCTATTAATGAATTTAAAAAAGCACCATCGAAATATAAAAAAGTAAGATCACCAAAAATTCCAGATGGCTCGCCAATTGGAATGAATTAAAAAATAAAGTATACATGAAAATAGACTTAATAAGCGATACCGTTACAAGGCCAACAAAAGGAATGTTGGATGCAATGATGAATGCCGAGGTTGGAGATGATGTCTTTAAATCTGATCCGACGGTAAATGAATTACAAGAAAAAATAGCCACACTTTTTGGAATGGAAGACGCGTTGTTTTTTCCTTCAGGAACTATGGCGAATCAAGCTGCAATTAAAATACATACACAGCCAGGAGACAGAATGTTTTGTGATAAATGGGCACATGTGTATAATTATGAAGGTGGTGGAGCCGCATTTAATTCGGGTGTAACCTCCCATCTATTGGATGGAGAAAGAGGAATGTTTACAGCGGAGCAATTAAAAGAAGCTGTTTCTGGCAGGGCAGATATTCACGTTCCTTATAATAGATTGGTGTGTATAGAAAACACAACAAATAAAGGAGGAGGAGCTTGTTGGGATTTTGAAGAATTGAAAAAAATTCAAAAAACAGCAAAAGAAAATAATTTGACCTTTCATTTAGATGGCGCTAGGTTGTTTAATGCACTGGTTGCAAAAAACGAAACTCCACAACAATATGGAGCATTGTTTGATACCATTTCAATTTGTTTGTCTAAAGGTTTGGGTGCACCAATTGGTTCAATTTTACTGGGAACTAAAGATGATATTGCAAAAGCGCTACGCGTACGAAAGTTATTTGGTGGAGCGATGCGACAAGCTGGGTTTTTGGCTGCGGCAGCAATCTATGCATTGGACAATAATGTAGCCCGTTTGGCCGATGATCATTCTAGAGCTAAGAAGATTGGAACCGTTTTAGAGTCGTGTACGTATGTGCGAAAAATAGAACCAATAGAAACCAATATTGTGATCTTTTATGTAAATGATGCCATTGACCCAATGGACTTTATTGCAAAAATGGAATCGAAAGGGATTTTACTAATTTCTATGGGGCAGGGAAAAATCAGAATGGTGACTCATTTAGATTTTACCGAAGTGATGCTCGAAAAGTTACTTCTAGAACTGAAAGCATTCTAAATAAAAAAAACCTCCAAAATGGAGGTTTTTTTATTTAAAATAATTATTTTGATGTTAAATATTAAAATTTTCTAGATTTAATTTACATAATTCAACAACAGAACTATCTTTATCTTTAAGTCCTATTTTCCATACTTCATTAGATTTTTCAATATTAGACAAAGAGATTAGACTTTCTTGTCTAACTTGAGGGATTTTATGTTTAGATGCTATTTTGGTCAATAAACCGACTGTTTCATCATTATTAAATAATGTAGCAAGTTTTATAATGTTAAACTTAGATTCAGAACTTCCATAGATGATATCTTTTATTTTTTTTTGATTTGTATCAAATTCATATTGTCTATGTTCAAACTGATTATGTGTATTGAGTATAATGTTTATAGCTAATGAATCTTCAATTTTTGGAGGTATCTGAGAATGTATATCTCTTGAGGGTCTGTAGTACAGGGCTTTACCTTGATGTAATGTGGTTTCTTCTAAAAATTTCATATCTACTTTTTCATTTTTATAACCAATCACATTTTCATATTCATATTCCCATAGTTTAGTAGTATAACCATCTCCTTTATATCCCGCTGTTAGTAAGGGGAAATTATGATCATGGGCCATGTCATAAGAAAACAAATCACTTTGAGGTTGGCTGAATCTCTCGTCGGTAGAGATTTTTGGCCAATATGTAATTCTTATAAAAAAATCTTTACATTCATAGAGCTTGTAACCTTGTTCAGAGTAGCTATTCCCTTTTTGGAACTCATCCATGTTTAGATTTAATTGTTGATTTAAATATTCAGTAAAAAAGGATGAATTATTTGATAGTTTTAATAGGGGGTTCACACATTCAAGTAGTGAATCTTCATCTTGAAAATTAATTACCTTTGAAATTGTGTCTATAAATTCATTAAACGTAATTGAATCTTTTGTGTTTGAATAATATGTATGTGCCATTTTTATTAGTTTGAATTTAAAATCTCTAAGGATTTTAATGTTGCTTTTTTAATTTCGGGATGCTTATCATTAACCATATTTTGGAGAATATTAAAACCAGCAACGTAATCAATGTTCATTAAAGCTCTTACTGCTTCCCATCTGACAATATGTGCCTCATGTGTACATAAATTAATTAAATTATCCTTAGAATTTATATTTCCAATCTGAGATAAAATTTTACATGAAACTGAAAGCCTAGCAATATCTGTATTTAATAATACTATGCGTATTGGAAGCAAGCTTTGTGAATCATATTCCCAACAGTAATTCGAAGGGAGTCTTTTTGATGTTAAAACAAGTGACATCAAAGGCTTTTTTTTATCAAGTTTGAGTAAGTTTGCTGATTTTTCTATAAATATTGTTTTATTTTTTATCAGTGTACCTTCTTCCTTAAGTTTAATAATATTTTCTCCATTAAAAATATTATCTATTGATTTATAGGATTGCTCATAAATTGAATATCTTACTGGGGTTTCAGATATTGAACACATATAAACATCATTAGGGTAGGAATATAAATATTTACCTTTGAATGATTCATCGCTTGGGAAATTGAAAAAAAAAACTCAATTCATATTTGTCATTATCCCAAAATGTGATTCTATTTCCTGTATTAAAAGGGAGGTAATATTTTCCATTATCTACTATTCGATTTAAAAAAAGGTTAATTACATCTGTAACGACAAATTCCTCACTAAATGCACTAATTTCAGATTTAATTTCCTCAATATCTGTATTGCTAATCAAATTATTAATTCTGTTTTCTAATTCAATTATTTTGTCAACGTATTTCTCGTTTATATTATTATTTGTTTTCAAAAAAAATGTGTAATTGAACAAAGCTGACTAATTAATAGCCAGCTTTGTAAAAGTTAAATTAAAAAACTATTTAAGTAAGAATCCATACTGCTACGCCTATTGTAGCCACAGTTATTTTAGGGATTAAACAAGGAAGACCTCCAGTAAAAGATTCTTTTTTGTAATTAGACGTAATTGGGTTTTCTAATTCAGGTAATAGTATTCTGTTATTCATAGTAAAGTGTATTTAAAAATTAAACAAATATTTAATATTTTTAAATGCAAACTACTAACATGTCAAAAAAGCATGAAAACTTAATTGAATATAACTATAAATAGTAAAAATGTTTTTGAGAAACTTAGCAATTTTTATCAAAAAATATTAACCGAATATAGAATTAAATTTTGTATTTACAAAATTTAATTTAATTAAGATGTTCTAAACTATCTAATTCTTTATAGTTTTTTTTAAGTCTCCCTAATAATATTCCATAAGTAACTCTGTAAAATAGCCAAATAATAAAAAGGACTAATATAATAACAACAATTAGCGATATAATTGTACTTGTTATCAATGTGTTTATGTTGACTTCTAAGTTTTCTGGGTTAAAATTTTTAATGAATAGCTCTTCATTAGAAAATACGGTTGTATAGATAATTACCATGAAAATAAATGCACCTGTTAGGTTGTAATAGACATAGTATTTAACAGTTCTTCTAACCCGCAGAATGTTATTCAAAAGTCTTTTAGTGTTTTCTGTGCTCGATACTGCTTTGTAATTTTTATAAAAAATGATTAAGAATAAAATAATTATTATATAATTTAATATTATAGAGTAATTAATAAATTTTTTTAACCCTAAATCATTATAAGCTTCAATATAGCTATCGGGTATAAAGAGATTTAAACAGACGCCAATTGACAATTCAATAACTCCAAGAATGAAAACCCATTTAACTACTGATGACGATTTTGAATGTGCCATCTTGTAAATATCAATTTTAGAAACTGAATTGGTTTCTTCGGGTTGATTTTCCCAAGTTTTTTTATATGTTTCTAAATCCATAATTTATGGGTTTAATATGTTTTTTAATTTTTCTTTTGCCCTATTCATTTTTACTCTAGCGTTTACTTGTGTTATACCTAGTGTTTCAGATATTTCCTTATAGGGTTTGTCTTCTAAATATAAAAATATCAACGCTTTGTCAATGTCATTTAATTTATGAATTGCTGCGTATAAAGCTTTTAATTGTAATTCTTCAGTGCCGTCATAGTCACTAGATTTGATTTTATACGTGAAATTATCAATATCTTGAGTTTTAATACTTCTTGTTGATTTTCTATATAATGAAATAGCAGTATTTAATGCTACTCGATACATCCAAGTGCTAAATTTGGAATCACCTCTAAACTTGCTGTAGTTTTTCCATAATTGAATGACTACTTCTTGAAACAAATCATTATGCGCATCTCGGTTTGTAGTATATATTCTACAGACTTTATGAACGATATTTTGATTTTGCTCAAAATCCAATAAAAATTTAGACTCTAAATCTTTTTGCACTTCTTAATTAGTTAGTTTTGATTATAAGTAGTTCAAAAATAGAAAATGTTACAGAAATTATAATGATTTTTTTTGTTTCCTTTTTTAGGAATTTATGTATCTTGATTTTTAGATCAAATTGGATGAGGTTACAAATGCAATTCTTGTTCCGTTTAATTGTAATTCTTTCACTTAATTTACGAACTATGAAAACTAATTCAACGCTTTATTCAATTAAAATCAATAGCATAAACGGTTTAGAAATAAATTTAGAAGATTATAGTGGGAAAAAAATACTGTTTGTAAACGTTGCGTCAGAATGTGGGTTTACATTACAATATGAAGGCTTGCAGAAATTATATGAATTGTATAAAGAGAAGTTAATGATTATAGGAGTACCCTCTAATCAATTTGGTAAACAAGAACCAGGTTCAGCCGAGCAAATACAATCATTTTGTGAAATCAAGTATGGTGTTACATTTTTAATTACTGAAAAAGTTGATGTAAAAGGAGATAAGCAACACCCGCTGTATGCTTGGTTGACTAAGAAAGAAAATAATGGCGTTAAAACTGCTGCTGTGAAATGGAACTTTCAAAAATATTTGGTTGATGAAAAAGGCAACTTAA
>JAESTN010000229.1 GCA_016763595.1 Flavobacteriaceae bacterium
AATAGGAACCTAATCCCTTTTTAATGTATTCTTCGGAATTTAGTCTTTTCAATTCAGCCAAAATACCCTCAGTTTTAAACAACGATTTTCTGCGAAGTGGTTTTAAAATACTGTCTGGATTGTTAAAAAAGTAATGCAGAAATTTTTCTTTAGCAATGGAGTCACGTCCATCAACAATTTTTTTTACATCTTCATAATCTGATCCCCAAGCATCAGTGCAGTATAATTGAGTTAGCCCCAAACGTTTGGCGAGTCTAAATCCTATTTGTTGCTCTTCGCTTCCAGATAATTTATGTTTCCCATTTAAATAAGAGACATAAAGAGAATCATACGTTTGCTGTCTTTTAGGTTCTCTTTCGATAACAATTTTAGTAGGTTTAAATTTAGCAAGTTTAGCTACGATTAATTCAATTTCTTTTTGATATTTAGTGTCTAAAACATTAATTTGATCCTTCTTATTTGTTTTAGTAATATCTAGATTTGGAAACGTAAAATGAAAAGAGCCTAGTGTTAGAACCTTAGTTTGTGCTATGTTACTTTCTTTTTCTTCATTAATTGGAATGTGTTTATCTACTATTTTGTCATTCTTACACGAATAAAAAATACTGGCAATAAGGAAAAGGACTACTAATTTTTTCATGTTAATTTAAAATTTCTTACTCAAAGACAGGTTCAATTTTAAATTGTTACAGTTTAAAGAAAATATGCGTTTTGAGTGTTTGGTTTTGAAAAAGAGTTGCAGAGGTTCAAAGTTGCAAAGGGGTAAAGTGGTTGCTGGTTTTTGGTTGTTGGGAGGTTGGTACTGAATTGCAAAAGAGATTGCTGGGTTGAGGAATAGCAAAAGTTTAGAGTGTCAAAGTAGTAGAGAATTAGAATTGGAAATATCCAACAACCAATAACGATTCACCAATAACCATACCCGTCATTGCGAGTGCAACGAAGCAATCTCATTACTTTCAGTTCCAATCATACAGATTGCTTCACTGCGTTCGCAATGACGGTGTTATTGATAATTATACGGTTACTGGTTTCTCTACTTCTGCTTGTGATTTCAATCCTTTTATAAGCAACCAAATAGGTAGTATTAGTTGAATCAATCCAATTGGCAGCAACATATTCATCCCTAAGCCATGTCCAAAAAGCGAAAGTGCTATTTCAACAAATAATAAGGTTGCTGCGAGTATTCCGAATCCCGAAAGGATTCTTGGAATTAGCTTTGACGTATAGAATGTATAGTACAAAACAAAAACAGGCAAAGAAGAAATTAGTAATGAGAAGTAATGTGTCCACCAATGTCTTTTGAAAAATAGTGTTTCCATAATTTCATAATTGGCAGCGTTGGTACCTCCATTCTTCACATATTCTTTGCTTAGTTCTAACATCGATAACACACTCGTATTGTCAATGCATACCACTATAAAATAAAGAATACAGAAAGCAAGATATAGAAATGCCAAAGTGAAATTATGTTTTTTGAAAATGGGTAGTAGTATAATGGCGATGACAATTGCATTTACACCCATAAATACCCCAAGTAAGGTAGATATGATCAGCTGATTTTCGTTTGCTGCAGCGTCTGTTAGAAAAGTATCTCCAAATAAAATCGGGCCTTGTAAAACTTGATATACTAATATCCCTGTAATAAAATTGAGTAAAAATAGGACACCAATAATCCTTCCTTTCTTTTTGTTTGCGTTCATTTTAGTAGTTTTTATACTTAAAAAACGACTAAGTGGTTGAATTGTAACAATAGGGTGGGTTTCGTCATTGTAAGTGGCAACGAAGCAATCTCATGACTTCTAGTTCCAATCAAACAGATTGCTTCACTATGTTCGCAATGATGGTGCTATTTATAAAAGGAATCTGATTCTTTAGAAAACCCCTATTTGGTGTTTCTTAATGTACGAAGCGCTTTGACAGACCCTTTACACCAATCACAGTCTTTTCTTGGTGCAAATTCCAATGCTTTTTGATAACTTTTGATGGCTTCCTTTTTTTGATCATTTTTTGCATAGGCTTCTCCCAATGAGTCCCAAACGTTTCCATTCTTAGGAAAAAGCGTAGTGTTTAGTTTGAATAAAGAAATTGCCCAAGCTACCTCTTTACGCATTTCAATAAGACGATACCCTAAGTCATTTAAGACGCCTGAGTTTTTGATGCTGGCACTATAGTTTTCCTTGATGAGTGCGGTCAATTTGCTAGCTGCTTGTACCTCATTGTTTTTCATGAAATCAAATACTAACTGAAATAAGTTCTTTTTTATTGGCGCTGCTGTGTATGCTTTTTCAAAGAACATTTTTTCTATTGGCCAGGCAACTTCTACTTCTCTACTACTGGCATTTGTAAATAAGAGTATCACCACATCTTCTTTTGGCAACCATAAAAAGTCATGAAAGAAAATGGCATTCCCACCATTATGACTGATGATTTTTGTGTTTCTACTAGAGTTGTAAATCGCCCAGCCATACGCATAACGGCTTTTTCTATTATCGTATTCTAAGATGTATGGCGTGGTTAATTTTTCGAACAATGCTGCTGATAAGATCTTGTTTGATTTTAAGGCTTGATACCATTTAAACATATCGCCAGTGGTAGAATGAATTCCGCCATTTCCTTTCAAGGTCCAGGTTATTTTTTTACTCGCATTATAACGAGCAATCATAGTACCTACTTTGATCACATTACGCGCATATCCAGTAGCGATTAAGTTTTGATCCCACTGAGGCATAAAATAACCAGTCTGTGTCATTCCCGCTGGTTTAAACAACTGTTTGTTTAGAAAATGCTCGTATTCCTGACCTGAAGTAAGTTCTATGATTCGTGCTAAAATACTATAACCCGCATTTGAATAGGTGTATTTTGATCCTGGAGCATGCAATAATTTGGTCGCAAAAAGAGTCTTGAAAAAACGCTTCATCGGAATGTCATCAAAATCGCCATCTCCAATCACGTCTATCATTCCTGCTGAATGGGTTAATAATTGGTGAATGGTAATTTTCCTTTTGTCTTTTGGGAGCTTGGTAAAAAAGCGACTTAGTGGATCTGTTAGTTTTAATTTCTTCATTGCGACCAACTTTAAAATAGCTGTGGCTGTAAATTGTTTGGTTACAGATCCTATGGTTGAAATGGTGGTTGGTGTGTAGGGTTTGTTGCTTTCCTTATCTGCCAATCCGTAGCCTTTGTTCAATATGATTTCTCCTTTTTTTGCAATCAAAACAGACCCAGAAAATCCGTTTGCCGTTCCTGCGTTTAAGTAGTTGTCTATTTTTTGAATGATAGCATTGTTTTTGGCTGTTTTTTGTGCATTTATAAGTGTTGGAAGTAGAAGCAATTGAATGCTTAAAATGATAATTGTGATTGTTTTGTTCATGGTGTTGAATGTGTTTTTTTTAAGTTTGGACGTGTTTTTACGGGACTCCATAGGGATGAAGTCATGCGTTAAGGGTTTTGATAAAATGTTGAGTGTGTAGCTTTGGCTATTTCTCCAAGTACTTTAAGTACAGCGAATAGGCAAGGAACCCGATCGCGATGCTAATGGCCATAATTCCGATAGAGTGGATGCCTAATGGCAGGTATTGTTTGACGATAAATAAACCAATTCCCGTTGATATTAAAATGGCAAACCATTTGATACCGTTGTCTTTTTCGCTAGTTGAATCTGTGTGTAATATAGATGTTGCCAGGTCGTCAGAAACGCCTTTGTCAATAATTTTATTTTTTAGTTTGTGATCTAGCATTCTTTTTAAAAGAGTTACAATAAATCGCATTACTAATAGGATGATTAATAGTACAAAAAAGGCTTTGTATACATCTGGGTCAATTGCTGAAAAAATGCTTGTAGTTGAGGTATTCATGGTTTTTTATTTTTTAATATTATGTATACTAGATAAGACAGGTGGCTGTATGTAATGTTGCACAAATGTCCTTAATAATTTAATAGATTCATTTTTTTATGAAAGCTTCTAAATGTGTCGATGCCTATTACAATTAAAATCAAGAGACAGGTACTCACAATAAAAGAAGTAGGAATGGCAGACGTATTTGCAAACAAACCAACAATGGCTTCTTTAAAATAAAGGATTGCTGCTACAACAACCAACGTACTTAATGCCATTAAAAAATAGATAAAGTAATTATAGGCAGCTTCTTTTTTAGACATGGTTGGTAATTGCGCTAATATAAGTGCAGACAAATCAAATTCCAATACAGGTTCTGGTTGTACTTTAATACTGTTTGAGACAGAAAGGTAGTTGTCAGCTTTTTGTTTGCAAGTAGCACAGGTATTGATATGTGTAACAATCTCTGCCTTACAATCTGATAACTCAAATGCAAAACGTTGGATGTCGAAATCACTTGGATGTACGTTTTTCATAATTCTTCTTTTTTGTAATTGTGTAATAGGTTTTCTTTTAGTTGTTTTCTGGCTCTGTACAAATAGTTTTTCAAGGTGCCTTCTGGTAACTTTGTAATCACTGCAATCTCCTTATAGGACAATTCTTTTTGGATATAAAGTAAGTATTGTCTTGTACAAAGGCGGAAGCTTATCTATTTCTTTTTCGAGTATTTGAGAACGTTCTTTTTTGAAAAGATCATATTCTGTATTGTTGCTTTCAACCCTAGTATCACTGCTAACAATGGTTTCCCAAGATTCATTGCCTTCATCGTCCACCACATTTAATACTGGGATCCTCTTCTTTTCTAGAAAGTTCAAACAGGTATTATAGGTAATGGACCCAATCCACGTAGAAAGTTTTGAGTTGAATTTAAAACCAGCAAGCTTGTCATATACTTTTAAATACACTTCTTGTAGGATGTCTTTCCTGTCTTCTGCATTTCGAATCATTTTATAGGTAATCTGAATCACCAATCCTTGGGTATTGGATATGACTGTTTTAAATGCGGAAGAATTCCCTGCGAGTACTTTTTTTACCAATTCCCTATCTGTCACTTTCTTGTTTTAGGTTGTTATAATAAGATAAGACAGAACGGCTTTTAAAATGTTGCACATACAGGTGTTTTTTTTGAATTTTTTTTTTAGCTGTGGTTCTACTAGCTCGTTTAACAGTGCTAAAATACGTTTATTGGGGTAGTTGAATCGAGAATAGTTTGAGAAAGTTGTAAAGAGGAAAGAGGAAAGGGGAAAGTGAAAAGTAAAAAGGTACAAAGTAACTAAGAGTGCAACGTCATTGAGAGTGCAACGAAGCAATCTCATTAGTGCCAGTTACAATTAGACAGATTGCTTCACTTTAGACTGTCTTGAGCGCCAGTCGAAAGGTTGGCAATGACGGTGTGTTTTGTTATCGCGACGGAGCGAAGCATGAGTGCCGAGAAATCTCATGAATTGAAATTACAACGTATCAAAGGAGTAAAGTTTTGAATGCATCGTTTTTATACCTACTCTACTAATAAAAACTACTCCATACAAAAGACATTAATACCGATGAAAAAAGGATTAAAATAAGTGCGGCACCTGTTACTTGACTAATTCCATAATACGAAACAGTCTTTTTTTTATTTAGATAGAGTACAAGGCTAAATAAGACTAAAAAACTGACAATAAGACCACTAAAATTGGGTTGTGTTAGTACTCGAAATAAATTTGTTTCTTGATATACATTTGCATAAAAATGGTAGGTGGTGATTCCAGAAAAAACAATATTTACCAATGAATAGGTAAGTAGGGAGGTCGTTAGATACCATCCGTATTTTTTTATTTTCCAGAAGCCAAAAATGGCAATTGGATACAATAAAAATGGAAATATGTACAGAAGTGTAGGGGTATTCCAGTTGCTTGTATGAAATATGATAGTTACTAGTGATGAGGCATTACTGACCACATGAATGAGATATACAGCCGATAGAAATAAGGAAAGTGACTGTAAGTTTTTCGATATGCTGCCTTTTTGTGTAGGGATGATTTGCTTTCCAAAATGAATCAGCTTGTGTATAAATTCAGTCGTTTTTTGTTGCTTTTGAATCTTGTGGGTTTTTTGTGCCTGAATTGTATTTTCAAATTCAAGGAGATTTGCAGGTGCAATAGCTCGTTTTTTAAATTCGTTTTCTGCAGAAGTAATTGCTTCGAGGGTATAGCCATGCCTTTTATGATGTAAAATCTCGTACAATATAAAGTCTGAATGTTCAGACATGATGATGTCAAACTTATTTTTCATGCAGTATTTTTATTTAAGAAACCAAGGTAGTAAAAGTGAAAGGAAGTTGCAAAAAGGAAATTGATTTGTTCTTAACGCAGCCACTTTTCCATACGAGGGAATTCTTTTTTTGTACACAAGCCCATCCATTCTAAAAGGGGTAAGCCGATGTAGTTTTTATTAGTGAATTGGTCAATTAACCAGTCAGAACTTCCTTTGTAACCATTTCGATGAAACACCACTACTAACGGGAGTTGTAAATGCATACAAGCCGAAAAAGACCACAGAATGGCCGCTATTTCTTCTCCGTCTGTTGGCCATGTAGCCTCCATTTCTTTGGTGCCAATTAAAGGTCTGGTTTTAGTTTCTGTCACGGCAATATGACCTGCTTCATGCAAAATATCTCCAGGATATTTTAGTTGCTTGGGGTCTATTAGAACCGTAATTCCGAGTGCGCTCAATCCAGGTAAAAAACAATCTTTTGGTAATTCTTTTTCTGCAACATTGATGTTGATGGAGTTTAAAAACTGAACAATGGTTGCTATTGGCTTTTCTAGGGAGTTTTGCATGGCATATTTTGAGGGATAAAAATTTTGTTCCAATTTATAATTACAAACTAAAAGTAACAAAAGCTGTGAGATGAGGTTCTAAATACTTGTTAAAAGTAGTAGAGAAACCTAAGAACAGGTATTTGTACCTGTGAAGGAAGTTGGAAAGTGGAAAGTTAGAAGTAAGAAGTCAGAAGAGGAAAGTAGGAGAGTTGAGAGTTTTGAGTGATTCGTTTAGGAGAGGAGTTGTAAAGGCACAAAGTTTCAACGTCATTGAGAGTGTAACCACGCAATCTCTTTGCTTTCAGTTCCAATCAAACAGATTGCTTCATTTTTGCCTGTCTTGAGCGCCAGGCGAAAGGTTCGCAATGACGTTGTGTTTTTGTCATTGCGAGTGGTAACCACGCAATCTCATTATTACTATTTCCAATCAAACAGGTTACTTCACCGCGTTCGCGATGCCGTTTTTATTTTATTTAGGGATTTAAACCCTAGAATTATTAGAATTACAATCAAAAGAATAAAATAGATGCTTGTTGAAACGCTTTTTACAACAGAGAAGAAACTTGTTGTTTTTACTGCAGTTTCGGTCAAGAGGGGATAGTTTTGGATTAGTAAGATGATTCCGAAATTTTCTAAATAATCTGCTACTCCTGCAAGTACTGGTATCAAGCATAGAAAAATAGTTCTGGTACTTCCCTTGTTTAGTTTTTTTAGAAGATATGCTAAAAGCAGGCTGTATGTCAGTCCAAAAAGGAACGGATATAGCATGTCTACCGGTATTTGATTTGTTAGATAGGTTTCTCGTCCAATTTTTCCGAGTGCGTCAAATAATGTATTCACATAAGTCAAGTCATATCCCAATGGCATCATGTCTAATAATCTGTAATCATTAGAGAAACGCATTGTATTGGGAATTGTAATGGTTAGCATACATACATATACAGCATTGGTTAGTATGAAAAGAGCTAAAATTGTTTTACCCGAAGTGTTGGCAAATAAGAGTTTTCTGAATAGTTTCATTTTTTTTTAATATCTGTGAACGTGTTTGTTTTTAATAAGGCATTAAGTAGTGGCGTTGTAATCCTAAAAAAGTGAACGGATTACTTTTTTTGAAGCTTTCCCATACCGCTTACGAATCAACCATTGGGCAACCAGCAAGTTCGCCATCCAAGAAGCCCAAGCAGCTATTGGGTATGCTTCTAGAAAATCCAATTGAAAAGCAATGATTAAAAAAGGCATCCACAATCTAAA
>JAESTN010000230.1 GCA_016763595.1 Flavobacteriaceae bacterium
AATAAAAGAGTGCGTTTACTGTCAATAATCAATTCTTGCAGGCTAATTTCTTCACTGAAACTTTTAATGTCATATGCATGAATTGTTTCTTCTTTGCCACTAGCTCCAAAATGTTCAATAATGGAAAATACCGCATCAGCATTTGAGATTTCTGCAGCCGTCTTCGCTGAAAAATTTGACTTGTTTTTTTGAGGAGTGATAATATCTCCTTCATAATAAAATACTTTTGCATTAGGGAAATAATCTACTACAGTTTTCCAATTTGTTTGAATCAAATTTAAGGTTTGTATATTTCTTGAAACAGCTCTATTTGTAATTCCTTTTTGAAGCATTTGTGACCAATACATCGTGTAATTTTTATCTGAAGGAACCATGTTGTCTTTGTAGAGGTAACCAGAGGCGACTAAATCTAAGGTGTCATTTTGAGTAATTCTATTAAAATTTATTGCACTTTTTGTTTGTGGACAATAAGAAACTGCATAAAAATAATCGCCAATTGAGTCGTTCACAATCTCGTATTTATTTGTATATAAATATGGATACACTTTAATTTGATTTTGATAACTAACAATTGCTACTTTATCTGTATCGTTTAAATTGGTGAATTCTGTTACTGATTTGTACATTGGGTTTTTCATTAAAGGAAACGAACGATTTGCTCCAGTTGGGTATGGAGGATCAACATTTGTCCATGTACTATCATCTTTGACAATTTTATTTTCATCAAGTTCAATGTTATTTGAACAAGATGTTAATAGTAACAAGCAGATAAGATAAATGAGGTTTTTCATTTGTTAAGTTAAGTGTCAGTTACGTCGTTAGCATAGATATTAGCTTACAGTATAAAACAAAAAAACTCCTGATTATCAGGAGCTTTTATATATGTATAAATAGAATTACTACAACTAGATTTTTTTCATCTGTTGTTTCATCATTTTAATTTGGTCATTCAACATGCCTTGTTTGTCTAATTTCTTAGCTTCATTCATTAGCATAGTTGCTTCGCGTTTTCTTCTTTTTGTCATTGCGATACCTGCCAATTGTAACTTCGCCATTGCTAAATCATGACCCATAGCCAACCCTATTTAATGGCTTTCTTTAAATATTTTTCAGCCTTCGTAATATTAGTCTGAGATAGCATAATTCCATGTAGAAAATTGTAGTACCCTTCTTGCTTTTTTGTTAAAGCTGCACTAGGGTTTTTAATGTATCCTAACCATTTCTGTGCTCCAGGAAAGTTTTGTTTACGTAGTTGTAAAAATGCTAATAATATAAATTCGTTTTTAAAGTACAATAGAATAAAAATACCCGCTAATAATAGAATAGAAATTCCATTCATTATATGGACTTGAGAAAATTCGAATACAGACCAAGCAGTGATTAAAGCCGCAATGATTAATTTAAAGTTTTTATGAAACATAAATAATGTGTTTTAAGGTTGACAAATGTACAGTATTCTGTATGTTCTGCCTTTTATTTTTTGTAGTATTTTTTGTGTTTAAACCAAGCTGCTAATCCTAATATAGTAACAAATCCAAGAGAATAATAAACAGATGTTGGTGTAATTACTTTATCCCCACTGGCATACGAATGCAAACCTGAAAGATAAAAGTTTACTCCAAAATATGTCATCATAATTGAAGAATAAATAATAATTGACCACAGGTTAAATGTGAATCTACTTCTTAGACCAGGGATTAAACGCATGTGTAACACAAAAGCATATAACATAATGCTAATTAATGCCCATGTTTCTTTTGGGTCCCAACCCCAATAACGGCCCCAACTTTCGTTGGCCCACATTCCGCCTAAAAAGTTCCCTATGGTTAACATAATCAGACCAATAGTGATAGACATTTCGTTAATTACTGTCAATTCTTTTATTGCTAAATCTAACTTTTTCTTATTGTTCTTATTGGTAAATGCCATTAAGAATAATGAGAATATTCCTAAAATCATTCCTAAAGAAAAAGGTCCGTAACTTGCAACAATAATGGATACATGTACTAATAACCACCAAGAATTTAATACGGGTTGTAAATTCGCAATCTCAGGGTCTAACCAGTTTTGATGTGCAAACGCTAAAATAACCGCAGTTAAAAATGTTGTTGCAGCTATTGTTAATGATGATCTTCTACCGAAAATCAATCCAAATAGCATCGTTGCCCAAGCTACATAAATAATAGACTCGTAGGCATTACTCCAAGGAGCATTTCCACTAATATACCAGCGTGCTACTAGTCCTAGTGTATGGAAAACAAACAAGGTAATAATAATGGCAATTAATCCTTTTATGATGTAGTTGAATATTTTTTTGTCTGAAAAAATTTGAGCAATTACTACAAATATTAACAAGACACCAGCGAATCCAAAGTATTTAGCTAATCGGCTAAAAATGCTAAACTCATTATAGGCAATTTCTAAAGCTATTTTATCTTCTGAAGGAATTACCTTTGCTCCAAATTTCTTTTGAAAGTTCTTAATTCCATCTAAAACTTTGTCAGCTTGTGTATAGTCATTACTCACTTTGGCTTTTTGTAAAATTTGCTTGTATACAGGCAATACCTGTCTTACAAATACAGAATCTGTTCCTTTAAAACCAGCATGTAAGGTTTCTAATTGAGAAACCCATTTGTTATTTGGATCGTTAGGGACTGGGAAAATTTTAAAAATTGTTCCTCCAATGGCGCCATATAAAAGACCTACTCTTTTATCTATATTGATAAGATCTTTTTCAAATTTGTTTTTGACGTTGTTTTTCTGAGCTTCCGCAACTTGAGCTCTAATTAAGTATTCTCCTTTTTGAGTTAATAAATCAGATAAACGAGCATGTGTCGCATCTTTAGCTAAACCAAGTTGTTCTCTAATTTTAGTGTTATTTTTTTCAAGGTAAATCATCGGAACTTCAATCCAAAATCTTGGGTTTTCAATGATTGATAATAAAACCTGACTAGGGTTCATTCCTTTGAAAGTTTCTTGATGTGTAACTTTTCGAACCAATTCAGATGCAAACGTATGGGCTGGTTTCATTCTTCCACCAGCATCTTGTATCACCAAGCTGTTAAACAATTCGGCATGTTTTACATCGACAATATTCGCTTTTAAAATAGAATCTATTTGTTGTGGTGATATGGCATGTTGTTGATGCTGTTCTTGAGCAGAAACAGTTACTGATAGCAATAAGAATGCAATAATACTTAATGCTGCTTTTTTCTTTCTAATTTTTTTCAATGATTGCTTTAAAGAGTCAAAACGAGTTCCTTTTACAAATAAAATGCAAATCAATCCGAAGTATAATAAGAAATACCCAATGTACGTAATTAGTGTTCCCCAATAGTCATGATTCACAGATAGGTGTGTTTCTTCTTTTTCTCCAGAAATGTCATAACTAGATTGGAACAATTTGTAGCCTTTGTAATCTAAAATATGATTCATATAGATTCTGTAATCAAATGTTTTTTCTGGAGAAATTACGGTTACTTCACTTGCATAAGATGCTGCACTTTCTGATCCAGGATATTTTTCTAATTGAAAGTCTCTTAACTTTACGTGAAAAGGGGTTTCTAAAGTATTAGCGCCATACAGCAGTCTAAAGTTTAAATTATCAACGGTAAGTTGTTTAGAGTTTAACGCATTGTATTTACCACCAGTTAATTCAATTCTTTCTGTTTTGTTATTTGTAGTAACCTCTAATATAATTAAGTCTGAGCTTAAATCTCTATCATTTTTAGGGCCTCTAACGGTTGTCATTATTCCTCTGGTTACTGGATTTGGAACTACAAATGGTAACCCAGAAATAGTGTATAAAGAACGTAATTGAAATTCTTGAATAGAATCTTTTGTTACAGTTCCTTTAAATTGATCTGCCATTCTCATAAAAGTTCCATCAGCACCGGCTTTGATTTTTAAATAATCACCGGAAGATGTAATATTAATTGTTGCAGTATCTGGAGCATCAAAACCAACTAAGATATTATGAATGTTTTGTACAGTTCCTTTTTTTATATAATGCTCATGTCTAGATCCACTGCTAGATTCTACCAAAAATAAATAGTCATCACCAGTTTCATCTTCAATAAATTTTTGTTCTGCCCACGGAATATAGTCTACTAATTTTATGTCAACTTCTTGACCCATAAATTTGGTTGAGTAACTCCATGAATTACTTCCCCATCCTGATAATAAAATAGGTTCATTTATTGTTGGTTTTTGTTGTTTTCCATCATCTATAACAATATTTACATAAGTTGTTTCTGTTAAAAATTTATTGGTCATTTCGCCTTCTTCAATAACCATAATCCCTTCGTAGCCAATATAACGCGTAACTCCAGCTCCAATAAGGATTAATAAAAAAGAGGTATGAAATAACAATACAGCCCATTTTTCTTTTTTGTATAAACGATATCTAAAAATATTACCAAAAAAGTTGATAACAAAAAATAGCATGATTGCTTCGAACCACCAAGTGTTGTATACTAGAGCTTTAGAGGTTTGTGTGCCGAAATCGTTTTCTATAAAAGTAGCGACTCCCATTGATGTTGCAAACAAGAAAAATAAGACAGCCGTTAAACGTGTTGAGTAAAGA
>JAESTN010000231.1 GCA_016763595.1 Flavobacteriaceae bacterium
GCTTATAAGCAGAAGTTAAAATTCCTCTTTCGATGACTCGTGGATGTGCAAATGATTTCATGTTTTTAAGTTTAATGGTTATATAAGAAAGACGAGGGTATTTAATCTTTGTTACATTACGCATCATTTACCACACCTCTTTGAGCTGCTGATTTGAATCAATTCCTGAATAAAATCAGTGGGTGAGCAATTAAAAAAAATATCTTTTTAATTGAGAGTTTTAACAAAAAAAAACTTGATTAGGCTGACGGGGTTTTGTTTAGAAAGGCAGTTTATCAGTTTTCTTTTTCTTTTTAGGCTTTCTTAAGTATAAAACCATGTTACTATAATCAATAATAGCCTTGCTTTCATGTAATACATCAGCACCAATAATTCCGTGAACTTCCTTTGCATCATGTTGTGTTAAGGCAGTATTTACATGTGTTAAATCAAACAACACCAAATTACATGTGTCTGTTTTCCATTTTCCAATTTCTAAAAAATTGTTTTCAGACTTCAATGTTTCCATATCGGTTGCTCCTGCACCAGCGGCTTTTGTTTCTGACTCTTCTGCATGTAATTTAAAATGTGCTATCAAATCAATACCTACACAAGAATTAGAAGCTCCCGTATCTAAAATAAATCGCCCTTTTACATCATTTATTTTTGCTTTTATTTCTAAATGATTTGTAGCTGTTTTCTTAAGCTTTATTTGAATGTATTTCTTTTTTTGTAATACTTTTTTAAGACTTGCCATTTAACCCTACTTTTGTATTTGCTAAAATACAAATTCAATTACCAATTATCAGTTTTCAATTAACAAAAGAGACTGACAAATAGTTGATTGAGAAATGACCATTAAAAATTATGATTACCGATACACATACACATTTATATTCTGAACAATTTGATGAAGACAGAGCCGAGATGATTCAGCGCGCTAAAGATGCTGGGGTTACTCGATTTTTTATCCCTGCAATTGATAGTTCTTACACAGACAGCATGTTTGATTTAGAAAACAATTTTAAAGACGATGTGTTTTTAATGATGGGTTTGCATCCAACATCTGTAAAAGAAAATTACAAAGATGAATTAGCGCATGTTAAAGAATGGATCGACAAAAGAGATTTTATTGCTATTGGAGAAATCGGAATTGACTTGTATTGGGAGAAATCATTTTTATTGCAGCAACAAGAAGTTTTTAGAACTCAAATACAATGGGCAAAACAAAAAAAAATACCAATCGTAATTCATTGTAGAGATGCTTTTGATGAAATTTTTGAAGTTTTAGAAACCGAGAAAAGTGATGACTTATTCGGAATTTTTCACTGTTTTACTGGTACCTTTGAGCAAGCAGAAAAAGCTATTTCTTACAATATGAAATTAGGAATTGGTGGTGTTGCAACTTTTAAAAATGGAAAAATTGACACGTTTCTAAACAACATTGACATTAAACATATTGTCTTAGAAACCGATTCTCCTTATTTAGCACCAACTCCATACAGGGGAAAACGGAATGAAAGCAGCTACATTACACAAGTAGTAGAAAAATTAGCCACTCTTTACGGTTTATCTTTCGAAGAAATTGCTAAAATTACAACTCAAAACTCTAAAGATGTTTTTGGTGTCTAACCCACAAACAACATATTACAAATCACCTATTGGACTTACAATAATTGTTGGAGACGAAAATGGAATTCAGTCAATTTCTGTATTGGATGATACTTCGACTGTGCACAGCATACAAGAAGAAGTTCCAATATGTTTGCAAGAGTGTATTACTCAATTAAAAGAATACTTTTCAGGAACAAGAACAACGTTTGATTTAAAACTTAATCCACAAGGGACTCCTTTTCAGCAAAAAGTTTGGAAAGAGCTATTAAACATTCCTTTTAATAAAGTCAGAACATACTTAGAGCAAACAAAGGCAATTGGAGATGTAAAAGCCATTAGAGCCGTAGCTTCTGCAAACGGAAAAAATCCTATTTGGATTGTAATCCCTTGCCATAGAGTAATTGGTTCTGACGGATCATTAACTGGTTATGCTGGTGGTTTGTGGAGAAAAAAATGGTTACTAGAACATGAAAACCCTGTAAAACAACAATCATTATTTTAAACTATTTTTACAATTATTACGTTTGGAATGTATGATTAAAAAAGTTGTTTTTTTTATGTGTCTTTTTTTAGGTTTAACTGCAAATGCACAGATTAAATCCAATCAATTTCGTTCTAAAAAATTCGAACTCGTAAAAGACACTATTCAAATTGACACCGTCAATATCAATTCGCAGAGGTTCAAGGTTTTTGATAGTAACAATAAAATCATTCCTGCATCAAAATATAAAATTAACTTTATAAAAGCACAGTTAATTATCAATGCAAATAAGCACTCTTCTATAACTGTCGAATATTTTCTTTTTCCAGGTTTTGTGACCAATATATATAAAAAGTTTGATGAAAAAATAATTGTTCCAGACACCAAAAACACACAGAAACTATATAGCTTAACGACAAACAAGAATAAAAAAAGAGCAGTCCTTTTTAACGAACTAGAAACTAAAGGGAATATTACGCGTGGATTAACAATTGGAAACAATCAAAACTCGGTTGTAAATTCGTCTTTAGATTTAACAATTAAAGGAAACCTTTCTAAAGAAATAACTATAAAAGCAAACATTTTCGACACCAATATACCCCTTCAGAACAATGGGTATTCCCAAAAAATAACAGATTTTGACAGGGTTTTTATTGAATTTGAACATGAAAAATGGCGTGTTAAAGCGGGAGATTTAGATTTAAAAAACACAACAAGTTACTTTATGCCATTTACTAAAAAGGTATCGGGTTTAGAAGTAGATGCAAAAATATCGGGCAATTTGAATGTTTTAGCATCTGGAGCGGTTGTACGAGGTCGTTTCAATACATTCAAATTTTTGGGTAAAGAGGGAAATCAAGGACCTTATAAGATCATTGGTCAAAATAATGAATCTTATATTATTATAGTTGCCGGCAGTGAATCCTTGTATGTAAACGGGCAGTTATTAAACCGCGGTAAAGACAAAGATTACACGATAGATTATAACAACTCTGAAATTAGATTTAACACAACTTTCCCAATCACTAATGACATGCGTTTTCATATAGATTATCAATTTTCAGATACTAATTACACACGTTTCATTACCTATGAGCAAGCACATTACAAAAGTGACAGATGGGAAATTAATGGATCTTTTTACAATGAAAACGATGCCAAAAACCAACCAATTCAACAAATTTTAACCGATACTCAGAAAGAAATATTAGCAAATGCAGGAAATGACCTTTCTAAAATGATTGCTAATAGCGCCTATAAGGATGTGTTTTCTGAAAGTAGAATTTTGTATAAAAAACAACTCGTTGGCACGTCTGACACCTTTGCATATTCTACTGATAAAAATGACGAATTGTACAATGTAACGTTTACGTTTGTTGGCCTTAATAAAGGAAATTATAGTTTAGATCGAACCATCGCTATTGGTAACATTTATACATACGCAGGTATTAACACAGGAGATTACAGCCCAATTATTAGATTAGTAGCACCATCTAAGACTCAAGTAGTAGCGTTTAATTCTACGTATACCTCTAAAAGAATGCATGTGTTTGGAGAAATTGCACTGAGCAACAATGATGCAAATTTATTTTCTAGTATTGATGATTCTCAAAATAAAGGAGCTGCAACAAAAATAAACTGGAAACAGCTATTTATAGATTCTGACTGGAAATTTTCTACAGATTTAGGATACGAATATGTAGCTCAAAACTTTTCTACTTTACAACGATTTCAAGCAGTAGAATTTGAACGTGACTGGAACATTGTCAATCCTACTGGAAACAGAAATCAGTTTAACCTGTTTCTTAATTTAAAAAATAAAAAAAACGCCTCGTATACCTACGGTATTAATTTAATGAACTACA
>JAESTN010000232.1 GCA_016763595.1 Flavobacteriaceae bacterium
AATCAAAGTTAGTAAAAAAAATCTCGTACCAATTATGATGAGATTTTCACTACTTTAAATTGTGTTCTAAATATAGCATGAGTTTGTATTGAAATGTAGTTTAGAGCTTTTATGATACTGATTTTAGCAGTTAATAGATCTATAATTACAAAGCAAAAAAACCTCCTAAAAAAAGAGGCTTTACTTTTAAAATATGGTAATGTTAAAACTCTAAATCGATCACCAAATCAAATTCATCATAAATTGCTTTGTCTTTTAAGCCATCAAAAAAGCTGGTCGATCCATAGCGAACATTGTATTTTGTTCTGTCTATTTTTAAAGAGGCATTTGCTTTGTTTCCATATACAGAAAGGGCAAAAGTAATTGCATGTGTACGTCCTTTAATGGTTAAATCTCCTTTGATCTTATAGGCATTTTTTCCAGTCGATTTTACTTTTGTAAACGCCAACGTTGCTGTGGGATGTTTTGCAACTCCAAAAAAGTCATCAGACTTTAAATGGCCTTCTAATTTGCTTCTATAATTGGCATCTGATAAATCTGTATTTGTTAAACTTGCCATGTTTATAGTAAATGCACCATCAACTAATTTGTTGTTTTTAAAAGTTAAAGAACCTTCTTTAATCTTGATAGTTCCTTGATGAGAACCTGTTACTTTATAGCCTTTCCATGTGACGATACTTTTTTCTGTTTTAATATCCTTTTTGCCTTCTAAGATACTTGTAAAAGAGACCGTTACTAGTGCAACAAGTGCAACTACTGTTAAATTCTTAAGTGTATTTTTCATGTTGTTTAATTTATGATCCGTAATAAAATTTCTCGTTAATAATTTGTCCGTCTCTCCAAACTTGTACTGCTACTTGTGTATAGTTTTTAATGCCCCAATCTTTATGTGTGTAGTCCATGTGCCATTCTACCATAGACGTATTGTTTTCGCCAATAGCGACACTGATTACTTTTGCAGCTCTAAATTCTGTAATGGCCCCAAAAAAATCTTCTTCTCTTTTTCTGTTGGCTTCTTTACCAACAACTTCTGGTAAATCATTTTCTTGCATCACTACATCTTGGTGATAAAACGCTTCAAAAGCTTCCATGGCTTTTCCTTGAAGAATTAAATCATTTACGTTGCTTATGTTTTCTAATAATGTATTCATATCTATATTGTTTTATATATTATGATACAAAGGTCTAAAACTAAGGGGAGCTTAAAAATGAAGTAGTTTATAAAAAGAGGTTAATCTAGATTACTATTTATTGTTTTAATATAAGTTGGCTCTTAATTTTACTTAAAAATTCTTTGGTAATTCCTAAATAAGAAGCTATCATGTATTGAGGGATACGTTGCTCAATGGTTGGGTATTGTTCTTTAAAATACAAATACCTTTCTTTAGCAGGTAGGCTAAAGTTACGCACTATTCTTTTTTGAGAGGCAACCAAGGCCTTTTCTAAAATGATTCTAAAAAAACGTTCAAGTTTTGGGATTTTTTCAAATAATTCCTCTTGATTTTGGTAAGAGAATTGAATGACTTTTGTGGGTTCTGTACACTGAATATTATAATCTGCTGGAGCCTGAGAGATATAGCTTCCCAGGTCTGAAGACCACCAATTTTCTTCAGAAAACATTACAATGTGTTCCATGCCTTCAGCATCAGCGTGAAACATTTTGGTGCAACCAGAAACAATAAAATTTGTAGTATTACAAACATCTCCTTGTTGTACAATAAATTGCCCTTTTAAATAACTTCGAAGCTTAATTTTTGATTGTAAAAATAAACGTTCATCTTCGGTTAGGCTGATGTGATTTTCGATATAAGATAGTAAAGGAGCGAAGTTCATGTGTAGCAATATAAATAATAGAACGAATTTACAGGTTTTTTATTCAACCTAAATTCTTAAAGAACATATTCTAGATATAAAATATGATTTGGATTGCTGTGTGTTTCTGATATTCTGAAGTCGTGTTTACCAACAATTTGAAACCCTCTTTTTGTATAAAAGTTGATGGCACGTTTGTTTTCTATCCAAACAGCTAACCAGATTCCGTGTTGTTGGTGCTGTTTGGAAAATTCAAGATTAAAATCAAACAATTCTTTCCCTAAGTTCAAACCATAAAACTCTTTTAACAAATACAACCTGCTCATATAGGTAATGTTCTTAGAACCGATGTTTGCAGTTGGCGTATTGAGTGTAACCTTAGAATAGCCAGCCATTTTATTTTGATGGTAAATAATGTAATACCGATTGTCTGGATTTGATAATTGTTCTACAAAACTACTTTCAGAAAAGTTAGCAGCCACATAATTGGCAATGTCTTTTTTAGATGCAGAATGCCCATGTGCAGTTAAAAATGCTTCTTTGGCAAGGGGTGCTAATTGTTTAATATCTTGTAGTGTAGCTTTGGTGATTTTTGACAATTTCGGGAGTTTTGCTTATTGTTTTGAGAATTGAAATGGAGTGCTTTTTTAGTTTAGAATCAGATACATATAATTTAAAAGAAGCTTCCTAAGGTAACTACAGAACAAGCAGCTAATAGTAAAAGACTAATAATTGTCAAGAAGTGTTTCTTGTGATTCATTAGATGTTTTACACCTATAACTAAAAACACGATTTGCCCAATTAGAAAGGGGATTGTAAATAGTTCTCTGAAAACCCCAATTATAACAATATCTATTTTATAGAAATTAAGTGCGTAAATAAGAATGAAATAAGAGACAATTACAAAGTTTATAATTGTCAAGTTTCTATTGGTTATTATTTTTTTCATTTTTATTAAAGTATTTCAGGGTAAAAACCTTCGGCAATAGCGCCAACAGACAGTGCAATCCATAATAAAAAAACGGCCAGTATAATTTTTAGTAGGTAATGTATAGAGATGCCAAATTTCTTTTTGATAAAGTGATTTGTGGTTGGAACATATAAAAATGAAACCAGCATAAAAGCGATCCCTAAATAAGGGTCATTTCCTCTTAAAATATTTAATACACCGATAATGAAAATTACAAATCCTACACCCCAGCTTATCGAATTAAA
>JAESTN010000233.1 GCA_016763595.1 Flavobacteriaceae bacterium
ACGAACATCACCACGTTTTAGACTACGTGTGTATAATTTTCCGTCAGAATAGGTTCCTGCACCACCTTCTCCGAAACAATAATTAGAGTCTTCGTTTACAAAATGGTCTTGATTGATGGCTTTTAAATCTCTACGACGGTCTTGTACATTTTTACCGCGTTCTAACACAATGGGTTTAAAACCTAGTTCTATACAACGCAATGCCGCATACATGCCAGCTGGACCAAAACCAACAATGTGAATTTCTTTGGCATTAGAAACATCTTTGTATTCGAATTGATACTCTGATGTTTTTGGTAAAGACTCATTGATGTAAATGGCAACTTTGTAATTAAAGTAAATTTGCGGTTTACGAGCATCTAAAGATTTACGCAATACTTTTATACCTGTTATGGTAGAAGGTTTAATACTTAAATGATGCGCTGCTTTTTTTAGCAGAATGTCAGCTATTTTGTCTTCTTTTAGTTGAATGCGTAATTGTAACTCTTTTACCATGCGGCAAAAATAGGGAAATTCTAAATAATAAAGGAGCTCAAATTGAGCCCCTTTATCTAAAGTTTAAATGCAGTAGAGAGCTTCTCTTTGCTATTATTAATTATGGAGCTTCAAGTATGATCACTTTAATTGTTTTAACAGAGTTTTTAAATCTAACTTTGATTATATAAATACCAGGCAGCAGGTTCCTTTTATTAAACCTATACGTTTTCATTCTTTTTTTCCTTTTAAAAGAATCAATAACTTCCCCATTCATTGTGCAAAGTGTTATTCTTGCATTTACAGGGACATTCTTTAAATCAATAGTAAATACTCCTGATGAAGGATTTGGATAGACTTTAATGCTAGACTTTTTCTTATCATCATCATCATCATCATCATCATCATCATCATCATCGTCGTCGTCGTCGTCGTCGTCGTCGTCGTCGTCATTGCCGTTGTTATTACTGCTATCGTTATTGTCATCATCATCATCATCATCATCATCATCATCATCATCATCGTTGTTATTCCCATTATTTTGAGGATTTAATATTGTACTTACAGTTGTACTGTTTCCAGATGTATCTATTGCAGTGACAGTTAGTGTCGTGCTTTCTCCTTCGATACTCGTAATGAGACCGTTTTTAAATTTAATTTTAAAATTTTTCTTTTTCTTTTTAAATTTAAAAAGGTGGTTGTTAGAGATTTCAACACCTCCACATTCAATGATTTGATTGTAAAGAGCCTGTGGATCATACGCTCTAATTGTAATTCTATTTCGTTTAAAATCAATAGATATAGATTCAGATGCGTTATCATCGTCATCGTCATCATCATCATCATCATCATCATCATCATCATCGTCGTCATCATCGTCGTCGTCATTTCCTTTTCTAATCTTATAGAATTTAGGTGTAAGTGTGCTTAATTGCGGCAATTCAATAACGCCTTTTACACTTTCGAGTTCACACTCATCTGTAGCAGTATAATTGGTTACATATTTGCCTTTTTTAATTTTTCCTCTATACATATAAGGATCAAAAGCAACGGTAACAATTGGTGGTGTAATATCTTTTACAGTAACGGTGGCTGTTGCCGATGATGTGTTTCCGCTTAGGTCTACAGCAGTAAGTGTAACAATATTATCACCAAGGTTCTCACAATTGAAATCTGTTTTATCGAGTGTTAAAGAGGTTATTCCGCAGTTATCATTTGAGTTATTGTCAATATTGCTTACTTGTATATTACCATTGCCATTACTATCTAGTTCAAGAATATAATCTTGGGTTATTACCGATGGGTTTTCAGTATCTGAAACAACAATGTCAAAACTTTGTGTATCAGTTCCACAGGCATTGGTTGTAGTAATTGTAACGGTTGTAGTACCAATATTAAAAGCTGAGCCAGATCCCGTTCCAGATCCAGTAGCAATTGTATCTCCTGTAAATTCGTAAGTAGTGGATGGAGTAGGTTCTCCAATAATTTCTACGATATAATCTACAACAGCACTACAAAGACCAGCATCGTTATCTGCGGTCATATCTACAGGGAAATTACTGAAACTAGCTGGTAAACAGGTGATTTTAGCCTTTAAAGGAATTTTTATTTTGGGATTATCACAATCATTTGAGTAAAAAGTTAAACCAGCACTATAGGTAGTAATGCTAGTTGCATTAAAAGTGATGGTTATTGTTTCAGATCCACCTGGAGCAATTACACCTGGAGTGGTAAAACCACTTAGTGTAAATGCAGTAGCATCAGCGCCACTTACTGTAAGATTGCTAATGTCTAAATTACTAGCGCCGTTATTGTAAATGCTTACAGTTTGTGTATAATCTTGGTTTGGGTAGACATCCCCAAAATCTCCATAACCTCCATTGTGTCCAGTACTATCCCAGGTTAAGGTTGGAGGATTCGCTCCTATTGTTGTTGCACTTGATATGGCAGAACAACCAAATAAATCAATTACTCTAACACTATAATCTCCAACAGTTGTTGCTGTGTAGCTTTGTTGTGTGGCATTAGGTATATCAACTCCATCTTTAATCCATTGATAAATTGAAGATTGAGAGGCGGTTAGTACCGCAGTATTATTTGGTCCACATAAAAAAGCATTTCCACTTGGAGTGACGTCTACTGTTGGATTATTATTCACAACAACATCAGTAGCTAAAGATTCTCCAGAACATCCACCAGCGTTTGTTACGTGTACGGTATAACTACCAGATTCTGTTGCGATGAAATTTTGAGCAGTTGCTCCTGCAATGATAACGCCATCTTTGTTCCATTGATAAGTGTCTCCATCATTTGCATTCATTGTTACAGTTTCACCTTGACAAACGGTTGTTTGTCCAGAAACAATAATGGCTGCAGGTTGCACATTTACAACGGCAGTACAAGTGGCAACATTTCCAGCAGCATCAGTGGCTGTTAGTGTCACTGTGTTTTCTCCAATATTTGCACAGGTAAAGTCAGTTTTAGAAAGAGTTAATGACTTAATTCCACAGGCATCACCAGATCCATTGTCTACCATATCTGCAGTAATACTAACCGTTCCGTTTGGGCTTAAGGCTACTGTAATGTTTTTACAAGCAACAGTGGGGGCAGTTGTGTCATTTTGGGCGCCAGTATTTCTATGGAATCGTATGGTATTACTGCTAATTCCTGAAGTAGCAATGTCAGGAACAAAATCGCCGTCTAAATCTCCAATTACAATTCCAGAAACTTCAGCTCTACTAGAAGAAGAATAATCAAATCTTGCAGCAAAAGTAGGAGCTCCTGGTGTAGAAGTCGTATTTCTATATACTGAAAAAACATTTACTCCTAACGACTTCGTAACAATATCTGGATAGCCATCACCATCAACATCACCCACGCCAATTCTATAATTATTTCTTGGTGAGGGGAAATTTACTGATGGAGCAAAAATAATATTACCGACTGTAGAAATATTTCTCCAAATTGCAATATTTGTATTTCCTGTATAGTTACAAGAAGTGAAA
>JAESTN010000022.1 GCA_016763595.1 Flavobacteriaceae bacterium
ATCATTGATACCTAATAATTCAGATACTAAAAAACCATTTACGGGTCTTAAACAAGATACTATTGCACTTGAGAGCCCATATTTATCTCCATCTGCATCTATATACCAAGTTTGGCCGGGATACTCATTAGCATCTGCATCATAACAATCATTGATGCCTAATAATTCAGATACTAAAAAACCATTTACGGGTCTTAAACAAGATACTATTGCACTTGAGAGCCCATATTTATCTCCATCTGCATCTATATACCAAGTTTGCCCTGGGTACTCATTGGTATCTGTATCAGCACAATCTGTATTATTACTCACATAACCATTGGGTGCAAAGTTTGAAAAAACAGACTCGTTACTATTGCCATACCCATCGTTATCTGCATCTTCATAAAATAGTGCTCCAGAAGATGTAACACTTGCCCAAACAGCTACTCCATTAGCATCAATTTGTAAAACTTGACCTTCTGCACCTACTATTGGCATGCCATTATTTGCTTTTTCTGCCTGTATAGCATAAGGCACAGACTTAAAGCCAGTAGTACCTATGTATATAAGACCTTCTCCTGTATTTATTTTTGTATTTAAAGAAGTTTCAATTCCCCAATCTATGGTAGAAAAATCACCACTATTGGTAGTCCCTTCTCCAATATAAATGACAACAAGACCATTGGCATCTGTAGTTGTTGTATGTGTTTCTTGATACACATTGGTTTGACTTGCGCCCTGTAATATCTGAAACTGAACGGTAATAGCTTTACTTGATAAAATAGTCCCTTCACCGTTTTTAATGACTGCTTTATAAGTAATACCTTGTTGGGCATAGCCACAAACAGCAACAAGAAATAGCATAAAACTTAATACACTATTTTTCATGTCTTGAGGTTTTATATAAGACCTGTGTATTTAGCATCAATAAAACTCCAGAAAAACTATATGTAGTTTGACTAGTAGAAACTCCAAAAAACAGGGTGCTAAATAGTGTAAACAAGTATTTTGTTTTCATCGTCAGTATTTTTTCTACACAAAATAATACTAATCTCGAAAAAATGATCTTTTTTACGCCCTACAAAATTATGACATTTGAATCGTTAAAAGTGTTAAATACTAAATATCAACTCCTTAAAGACAAGGAGGTTTTCTATATTTGATTTTCGCATAAACCTTCTCCGGGTCTGACTTACCGAATTTATATTCACTCCCAATATCGATGCTATTGTTATATCATCTAATCCTAAACGAGTAATAGAAAGTAATCGAATTTCACCAGCTGTAATTGAAGAGAATTCGACCTTAATACGGTAAATAAATTTAGGATGTTCCTTTTCAAATAATTCAAGAAAATTCTCCCATTGTTCATCAGAATTAATTTTAAGTTCACTCCAATTTACACGATTTTTTTGAGCATTAATTTCCTGAATATTGTTGTCTAGTTGCTCTTTTTTCAAGGACAGTTCTTCTGTAACTTGGTCAACTTCATTTAACAGCGTATTTTCCTTAAATTTTGCTTTCACTTTGGATTTTCTAAAAATAAAATACCCAATAAAAAGTAGCAATCCTAAGAAGAACAAACCGTAATTTCTTTGTCTAATAGTACTATTTTGGATTATTTTTTCTTTTTGTGCGGCTCTTTTTATTTGATCCTTATTATATAGTTGCTCCACCCTTAATCCAAAAAATTGATTCTTAATACTCTTAATGCTATCCATAACAACAATTGTGGAGTCAGCATATTCAAGAGCAATAGTTGGTTGACCAATGGTTTTGTAATATTTTGATACGAAAGGGTATACCTTACCAAGTCTTTTTATTTTTTTTGAGGAATGTGCTGCCTGTATTGCCTGATCCATCACCTGTTTTGCCTTCTTAAAGTTTCCTTTTTCCAGGTAAATATCTGCTATCAAAATGAGTGCATTACTAGCATTTCCCCAGCTCTTTAATTTGATACTCACGTCTGCATCTCGTTGAAGCAAGGGCAAGGCCCTTTGGTAGCTGCCTTGCAAATAAAAATTCTCTCCTAAATTCCCTCCAGAAACTGAATTCCAAAGACTGTCATTTTCTTTTATGCTTAAGTCAAATACTTTCTGAAAGTAATAGGTTGATGAATCTAATTGATGAAGCTCACGATAATACACTCCTATATTATTAAGTGTATACCTAAAAAGTCGAGTTTTAGCAGAATTCAGATCTAAATTTTTGGGAGATTCTATGGTTAATTTTTTTTTGGAATATATAATTGCATTAGTGAGATCACCCAAACGGTAATAATATGCTATAAGCTTTTGGTATGTATTTATGAGCAGTCTCGATAAATTTGCATCGTGTTTTTTAGTGATTTTATCAATGTTTTCTTTTAAAATCCAAATAGCCGATTCTATGTTTTTAAGATTTTTGGTAGCCATAAGGTAGGATACAAACCAATTTTTCGCTTCTATTTCTGCCCAAAAAACTCCAGAAGTGACTGCTTTCTTCACTAGATTTTCATACCCAAGCCTGGGTTCAGTTTTAGAATACATCCCTTCCTTGAATCTAAATAACCAGAATGCAGCTTTCATTTCAAGTTCAGGGTTCATATTGTCAGCAGCCAACCCTTCTATTTTTTGGAACAGCTTAAACAAGGTGCTCTTATTTTTTTTTCGATAGTTTTTTCTCCATGTGATTTCAATATTGTACAGCTGAGCCTCTTCATTGATTAAAAGAAGTGAGTCTAATGAAGGGAACCCCAAGGATTGCCTTAGGGAATCTATTTTAGCATCCGAAATAGAATTTTGAGCTGTTGCTTGAAATGAAATGGCAATCAGTAGGATTAATGCGTATTTTTTAAAAAGATGAGTTATAATATATAAAAAACGCATAAACTTTTTCAATTGATTTTGTGGAGATAGCACTAATTTTTTTCAGGTACTTAATGCTAATATAGAATTAAAATAGTTCATCTGAAATTATATAAATAATTATCTCAAAATAGATGATATCTATTTTATTCCAATCATGTTTTAAGAAGAATTGAAGTGAAAAAATAATGTTTAATTAATTGCCTTTAGTTTCCTTTTCACATCATTAAATTACCCGTTCATCAGCTTTATAAGCGCCACGCCTGTGCAATATCCATTGTGATTCATCCAACGGATTAACGCCTTTATATTCCGAATAGCACCTTCGTCTTTAGGACAGGTATCATACCCATAAAACTGTAACCTCAAACGTAGCTTACCACTTGTAATCGCATTCAATTTAATGCTAAAATCTAAGGATGTCGCTACAGGAATGGTTCCTTTTAAACGAAACACATCATCCATAAATTGAGGTGTGTCAAAAGTAGCTCTTCGTGTGCTTAGTTCAGAAGCTATTTTTCCTAATAACGATTCATTTGCTTTTATTTCAAAACTTAAAATAGGTTCTAATAAATGGGTTCCACCAACTTTTAATCCTTGCAGAATTCCCATAGGAGTTGCTAAGTTAAAATCACCAGGTCTAGAATGCACATTGTGGTCTTCTCCTTTTATCAAAGTGATTTTAACATCGGTAACTTCCCAACCTAAAATCCCTTGTGCCAAAGCTTTCGGAATAGTGCGCTCAATTTCACTCTGATATTTAATGTGTACATCGTTTTGTGAAACGATAGAACGATAGCTAACCCCAGAATTTAACGGAGCAGGTTCTATTAAAAAAGTCATGATTGCCCAACATGGTTTGGGCATCCAATATCTAATGTATCCTTCTGCTTTTTTGGTGATGGTTTCTTTGTATACTACCTGAGGATCTGTAAAACTTGCTTTTAGTAAAAAACGTTCTTTTAAAACATGTTCTAAGACTTCAATTTGCATTTGCCCCATGAGTAATAATTGCAATTCTTTTTCTGCCTTAAACCATTTGAAATTTAAAGAAGGGTCTTCTCTATCTAATTGCTGTAGCGCTTTTGCCAATGCATTATAATCAGCATTGTTATCTGGAATTACCTGAACTGTTAACACAGGAATATGCAATTGAGGTATTTTAGGAATTCCTTTTGGCATTCCTAAAATATCACCAGATTTAGTTCCTAAAACACCTGTAATTACACCTATTTCACCAGCAGTCAAAACAACATTGTCAATGTATTTTGTTTGGTGCAATTGTTTGGTTTGATTTATTTTTGATTCTAATTGCTGTGTGTAATTGTAAATAGTAGTTTTAGAAGACAATTCTCCAGAAAAAACTTTTACATGCGCCATAGTACCAAAAACTTTATGGTGTTCTAACTTGAAAACATAAGCCGAGAGTTCTTTTGTGGTCGTTGTTTTAGACCTTGGACAATAGTCAATTATGCCATCTAAGAGTTGGGTTATTCCAATATTGTTTTTAGCGATTCCTGTATAAACAGGTGTAATCTTATTATCAATAGTAAGTTTTCGAATATGTACTAAATATTCATCATCAGTAATGGTTTCAGAATTCAAAAAACGTTCCAATAATTGTTCTTCACAATCTAACAAATGTTCAATTGTTTTTTCTCTAATTACTGAATCGATTGAGCTATTAAAAACTGGAGCAATTCCAGCATTTGTCAATCCATCATTTTCAGAAGCATATAGTACTACTGGTTTTGCTTTTAAATCGTGTTCTAATTGTGCTATTGTAGTTTCTGCATCCGCACCTTGACGATCAATTTTATTGATAAAAATGATTGTTGGAATCTGCAACTCATGCAAGGAGTCCCAAATATTCAATGTATGTGCTTGCACACCTTCAACTGCTGAAACCACCAATATAACGGCATCAACTACGCACAATGCACGTTCTACTTCGCTTGAGAAATCTACGTGACCGGGGGTGTCAATTAAATTGATTTTGGTGTCTTTCCATTCAAATGAAGTCGTAGCTGCTTTTATCGAAATACCACGGTCCTTTTCCAAATCCAAACTATCCGTATTTGTTGAACCTTTGTCTACACTTCCAAGCGTTCTAATAGCTCCAGAATTGTATAAAAAATGCTCGGTAAGTGTTGTTTTACCAGCATCAACGTGCGCTAAAATCCCGATGTTGATTGTTGGTTTTTTCATTGTTTAGAGTGATTTTATAAAGCGTTCTTAAATAAGATATGTGGCTCTCAAGTAACGCTACAAAACTAATATATTAAAGACCGTTATTTAATATTGCTTCCTTTTTTATTTTGATGAATGATTTGAAGAGAAAACAATTTTGACTTTCAAAAAAAGTTAATGAATTCCTTTTTTGCTTATTTTTGCACAAAAAAAACGACACACCTATACGAAACTACAAATAATGAGAACCTTTATAAATATGAACAACGTTAAATATTAAATGAATAAACAATGACAATCCAAGAATTGATTGGTGAGTATTCTATTATTGGCACAAACCAAGATGATAGCAACAACACCTATAAAGGGTTGCTTTCTTTAGCTCTTGATCCTGCTAATAGAATAATAGCGAAGTGGAAAATCCACAGAGATCAAGAACAATCAGGTACTGGCTTTTTTAAAAACAATATGCTAGTCATCAACTTTAACTACCTTGGTGAGGATTCTAGTATTTACAAAGGTGTTGTTGTGTATAAATGCCTTACAAAAGACATCTTAGATGGGTTTTGGTCAGAAGAGTTTGGTGATCCAAAGCACCTTGGAACCGAACAATGTTTTAGAATAAAAGAAGAAATTATTAATTGATATGAAATGTCCATGTAATCCAACAAAGTTATATGCAGAATGCTGTAAAATTGCACATCAAAATATACATGCTGTAACTACGGCCGAGGCTTTGATGCGTTCTAGATATTCAGCATTTGTTTTTGCTGATATTGAGTACTTGCAAAAAAGTCACCACCCTTCTACCCGCCCCTCTAAACGTGAGAAAAAAGAAATTTTGCAATGGACAAAATCTGTTGAATGGATTCGGTTAGAAATACTAAATACTACTGAAAACACGGTGGAGTTTAAAGCTTACTTTATGGAGCATGGACAATTAGAAGTTATTCACGAAAACTCTTTTTTTTGCAAGGAAAATGAATATTGG
>JAESTN010000234.1 GCA_016763595.1 Flavobacteriaceae bacterium
ATGCAAAGTTTAATTTTGAAAGTGTGTATTTTGAAACTATTATAAGTACTGATATGGATCAAATTGCATTTTCATCAGGTGAATTGGTAAAACAATGGAAAACTGGAGAACGAAATTATTACCACTATAAATCTGAAGGGAAAATTGACCATTTGGTAGCCTATTTTTCAGGGAAATACCAAATTGAAAAAGTAACGCATAGAGGGATCAATATTGAATTGTTTTATCTCCCTCAACACTATAGAAATGTTTCAGAAATGATAAAAGTGACCAAAGCAACCATTGATTATTGCACGGATAATTTTGGTGCGTATCCACATAAATACCTTCGTATAGGAGAAATGTCCACTTTTGCAGGTTCTAATGGCCAAGCCATGCCAGGAGTAATAAGTATTAATGAACGGATTTTTAAGAAAAGCATTGTAAACCCCGAATCGTTTAATGTGGTTGCTAGAGTATTAGTTCATGAAATATCACATCAATGGTGGGGATTATTATTAACTCCAAAGCAAATTGAAGGGGCTTTGTTTATTAGTGAATCATTTGCTAAATATTCGGAAACGGTGATCCTAGAAAAGTTATATGGAAAGGAAATGGTGAATCGTCTATCAGCATATACATTAAGAAAGTATTTCACAGGCAGATCTAGAGCTTCTATTGCAGAACCTGCTTTGTATGTAACAGCGCAACAGCAATACTTAGCATATAGTAAAGGTGCCATTGTTTTAAATGCAATCCGAGAATTAATTGGAGAAACAGCCTTAAACAAGGCGTTAAAAAGTCTAATTTCTAAACACAATACCGAGGCGACATCTACTTCTTTAAATTTCTTAGAAGAATTATATGCAGTTACCTCAAAAGAAAATCATGCCCTAATAAACGATTGGATAAAACGTGTGATCAGCTATGATTTAGGAATTAAAACGGCAACTTACAAAGTGCTTAAAAACAATAAGTATGAAATAAATGTTATTATTTCTGCGCAACGTTATCAAACAAATAAAAATGGAACAAAAGATAAAATTAACATCAATGAGTATATTCAGATAGGTGTGTATGAACAGCATCAAAAGCAGTTTACTGAAAATGAAACACTATATTTGAAACCGCATCTCATAAATGCTGAAGAAATGGAATTTAGTTTTGTAGTAAACCACATTCCTAAATACATAGGTATTGATCCATCATATACCCGATTGGATAGAAATGTTTCTAATAATGTAAAATTAATTCTTCCTAAATAATTCATATTTTTGAAAAATGGTATTTAAACAACGGTTATATATTGGTGCAATTGTATCAGTAGTCTTAGGGGGATTGAGTTATTGGTTTAATAAAGAGCAACTCCCCTTAGACTATATCCATTTCTCAAGGACTCTTATTTGCTTGACAGTCTTGTATCTATTTGCCTATTATATAATTCAACGAGGTTGGTTTAAATTTAATTGGACAGCAAAAACAGACAACAGAATTGCTTTTTTCGCAAGTAATGGAATCTTAATTTTTGGCATAAACATGTCCAATAAAGTTGATGATGAGCAGCCTAGTTTTTGGTTGCATGAAGGTAATTTATGGCTTACAGATGTATTTGCAGCATGCATCGCATTGATTTTTGCCTATGCCTTTTTTTCTTGGATTTTTAGGCAATGGAAAAGTATTCAAACATTAAAGAATGAAAAAAGCATTGCAGAATTAGCCCTTCTGAAAAATCAAATTAACCCGCATTTTTTCTTTAACACCTTAAATAATTTATATTCATTAATTAAAAGTGATCCAAATACGGCCCAAGAATATGTGTTAAAATTATCTGATATGATGCGGTTTACTATTTATAAAGGAAAAGAAGAAATGGTTACTTTAGAAGAGGAAGCTAATTATCTTACTAATTTTATTGAATTGCAAACTGCACGTTATCATAAAAAAATTGAAATTGATTTTCAGCAAAATATAGAAAACACAAAAGAAAAAGTCCCTCCTCTTTTGTTCATCATTTTATTAGAAAACGCCTTCAAACATGGTGTAGAAAGCCTAATAGACAATGCTTTTATCCATTTAGAGTTAAAAGAAAGTGATACTAAAATTGTGTTCTCCATCAAGAATAATTTTGACTCGGATGAACTTTCAAAAACCAAAGGAATCGGTTTGAAAAACTTAAAAGACCGCCTCCATTTATTGTACCCAAATGCGCATAGTTTCACTTGTAAAAATGATGGAAACACCTATTTTTCAACACTAGAATTATTAAAAAAATGATCAAATACATTATTGTAGATGATGAAACGGCTTCACATCATATTATAAAAGAGTATGCAAGTAACATCTCCTATTTATCACATCAGAAAAGTTGTTACAATGCTTTTGAAGCGATAGAGTATCTTAATGAAAACACAGTAGACTTACTCTTCTTAGACATCAATATGCCCAAACTTTCTGGGTTCGACTTTTTGAAAACATTAAGCAATCCTCCAAGGATTATTGTAACCACTGCATATAAAGAATTTGCATTGGAAGGATATGAATTAAATATTGACGATTACCTCTTAAAACCCTATGGTTTTCAACGATTTATTACCGCAACAAATAAAGTAAGTGAACTCATAAAGCAATTAAAAAATACAGATACATCAAGCATCTTTTTAAAAGATAATAAAAAGCATCATCAAGTAAAATTAGATGATATCTTGTTTACGGAAGCCTATGGGAACTATGTGAAAATTCATTTACATGACAAATTGATTATTACCCATCAAACGCTTACTTCATTAGAAGAATTATTACCGAAAAATCAATTTATAAGAGTCCATAAATCTTTTATTATTGCAAAAAATAAAATTGTGTTGATAGAAGGGAACTTATTACATATAGCACAGCATAAAATTCCTGTTGGAAAAATGTATCGACAAAATATCAATCAATTACTTTCTTGATTTTAAGCACTATAAGCCCAACTACCAATCAATAGGGAAATAATCTTTTAAAAATTTTCCACACCAATGTTTACCGGTGTTAATTCCATCGATTAGCGGGTCCATTACTCTTGCCGCACCATCTACAATATCTAATGGTGGTTGAAAATCGTGAATTTCTACTTTCTTTTTAGACAATTCTACGGGGTCTTCATCAGTTACCCAACCAGTATCAACTGCATTCATATAAATTCCAGACTTCGCAAAAGTGGCTGCAGATGTATGCGTTAACATATTTAAAGCAGCTTTGGCCATATTTGTATGTGGATGTCTGTCTGCTTTTTTAAATCGATGAAACTTCCCTTCCATTGCAGTAACATTGATGATATGCTTTTTACCAGTGTTTTCTTTCATCATTAAATTAGACAATCTATTGCATAAAACAAAAGGTGCTACAGCATTTACCAACTGTACTTCTACCATTTCTGTGGTTTCAATTTCTCCTAATTTTAAACGCCAACTATTGGTTTTTCTTAAATCTACTTGTTGTAAATCGGCATCCAATTGCCCTTCTGGAAATACTTCAGCTGTTTGTAAGGAGTTGTCAAAACTATACGGAATTTGAGAGAGTTCTGCTGAATTACGCAAACCAATACCAGGTTCTGGACCATGCCAAGTTACTGGTAACACATTGTTTTTACTTGTTTTTGAAGTACCAATACTTAAATTTGCTAATTCTTGTAAACACCCTGTATGTTCTTTTAATAACGGTTGCGCCAGTTTTGGAAGTTGATCTACCGGTAATTTTTCATTTTCCATTAAATGAAAATAAAAGCCTGATGGTCGCCTTACTGTTTGTGCTGCATTATTGATTAATATATCTAGTCGATCGTATTTTTGTTCTATATAATTACAGAAAATCTCTACACTGGGTATATGTCTTAAATCGAGACCGTGAATATGCAAACGATCACTCCAATGGTTGTAGTCTTCTTCTTTAGAAAAACGAATAGCAGAATCCGCTGGAAAACGAGTAGTTGCTACTACAGTAGCTCCAGAACGTAATAACATTAAGGTAATATGATATCCGATTTTTAATCTAGAACCTGTAATTACAGCTACTTGATCCTTTAAATCGGTAGTTTGAAAACGTTTTGCATAATTTAAATCACCACAAGAAGTACACATGGTATCATAAAAATGATGCAATTTGGTAAATACTGTTTTACATACATAACAGTTTCTTGGAGATTCTAATTCTAAGGTCTCTTCAGAAATTTCTGCAGCGCCTAATAATTTTGGTGCTACAAATAATGCCGCTTCACGGGCAGAGCGAATACCAGTAGTTTTTCTTGCATGGGTATCTTTCGCAATCATTTTACGTTTCGCAGCTTTTTTTGCGTCTTTTCTTCTTCGTTGAAATTCATCACGATTTGGTCTAGACAATTCACCTGCTGCCTTAAATAACGCGACTCTTTGCCCTTCAGGGATTTCGAAAAGTTGATCGGTATCTTCTAATAAATTTTGTAGCGTAGCAATGCAAGATGCTATGTCTCCTAAATTTGATTTATTTTCACTCATATCAAACTACTTCGTTTTTATTTTTGGATGTTAACGTATGCTTCTTTTCAGGGCGCAAAATTACCTCTTTTTAATGAATTTACTTTGGGTATTTAGCATAAAAAAGCCCATCAATTATGACGGGCTTTTTAAAAACTTGAAGTATCTATTTAGATAACTTTTACGTTTACGGCGTTTAAACCTTTTTTTCCTTCTTGTAGATCAAACTCAACGTCGTCACCTTCACGGATTTCGTCAATTAATCCAGAGATGTGTACGAAGTGATCTTTATCAACTCCTTCTTCAGTGATGAATCCAAATCCTTTAGATTCATTGAAA
>JAESTN010000235.1 GCA_016763595.1 Flavobacteriaceae bacterium
AAAACAACATTTATTGTTGGTCAAAATTTAAATTTCGATCTTAATATTATGGGGTGTGAATTCCATAGATTAGGCGTTGAGAGTACCCTTTCTTCACTCCCAATTTTAGATACCTGTACCGAGAAAACGGCATTGATGTGCCAGATTCCAGGTGGACGTTATGGGAAATTTAAGCTTCCAACATTAACCGAGTTGCACAAACATTTATTTGGCGCCGGTTTTGGAGATGCACACAATGCAACTGCCGATGTTGAGGCAACTACCCGTTGTTTTTTAGAATTGATTCGTTTACGAGAATTCACAAAAGAACAATTAGATGTTGATGAAGATTATTTTAAAAATTTCTCTGAAGCAAACCCAAAGCCAATTCAGGTTATTGGTTTAAAGCACATCAACCTAAAAAAGGAGAGTGAAAAAATTAGAAAACGATTTGAAGCTCAAAAAGGAGCAGAAAAAAGTATTATTTCTGATCAAACTATTTCCGATTTAAAAGAGGTAAAATTTGCACATTTACACAATCACACACAATATTCTGTTTTACAATCTACCATTCAAATTGGAAACATTGTCAAAGCTGCAGCGAAAGACAAACAGTCGGCAATTGCCTTAACTGATACTGGAAATATGATGGCAGCCTTTCATTTTGTGACCGCTGTTTTAAATCACAATAAAGCCGCAAAAACCACCAATGATGATTTAATTGACAACGGGGAAGAGCCAACAGAAACCATTATAAAACCTATTGTTGGTTGTGAATTTAATGTATGTACAGATCACCTTGATAAAACTAAAAAAGACAATGGGTATCAGGTTGTAATACTTGCTAAAAATAAGAAAGGATATCACAATTTGGCAAAAATGTCTTCTATTGCCTTTGTTGATGGGTTTTATTATATTCCTAGAATTGATAGAGAAATTATCAAGAAATACAAAGAAGATCTTATTGTTTTAACAGGTAATTTATATGGAGAAGTACCTAGCAAGATTTTAAACGTTGGAGAAAAACAAGCCGAAGAAGCATTGCTTTGGTGGAAGGAACAATTTCAAGACGATTTTTATATCGAATTGATGCGTCACGGACAAGAAGATGAAAAAATCGTGAATGAAACCTTGTTGAAGTTCTCGACAAAACACAACATCAAAACCGTTGCCACAAACAATACCTTTTACTTAAATAAAGAAGACGCCAACGCTCATGATATTTTATTATGTGTAAAAGACGGCGAAAAACAAGCCACACCTATAGGAAGAGGGCGCGGTTATAGATATGGGCTGCCGAATGACGAATATTACTTCAAGTCTTCTGATGAAATGAAACAGTTGTTTGTTGATTTGCCAGATGCAATTACCAACATTCAAGAAGTTGTAGACAAAACAGAACCGTATACATTAGCACGTGACGTTTTATTACCTGCATTTGATATTCCAGATAAATTTCAAGACGTAAAAGACAAAGAAGACAAAGGCAAAAGAGGTGAAAACAATTACCTACGTCATTTAACGTATGAAGGCGCTAAAAAAAGGTACGGAGAAATAACAGAATCTATTGAAGAACGTCTAGATTTTGAATTGGATGTCATTGAAAAGACCGGATATCCTGGTTATTTTTTGATCGTGGAAGATTTTATCCGAGAAGCTAGAAAAATGGATGTTTCTGTTGGTCCTGGGCGTGGTTCTGCTGCTGGCTCTGTAGTTGCCTATTGCTTATGGATTACCAATTTAGACCCCATTAAATACGACTTACTTTTTGAACGTTTCTTAAATCCAGAACGTGTATCGATGCCCGATATTGATATTGACTTTGATGATGAAGGACGTGGAAAAGTAATGGATTATGTAATTAATAAATATGGTGCAAATCAAGTAGCACAAATTATTACTTACGGAACCATGGCTGCAAAATCTTCTATTAGAGATACCGCTAGAGTGTTAGATTTACCAGTGTTTGAAGCAGATAGGATTGCCAAATTAATCCCTGGAATGAAGCTAAAGAAGATGTTCTCTTTAGATGATAAAGGACTAAAAGAGAAGCTTCGTTCTGAAGAAATTGAACAGGTAAATGAATTAAAAAGACTTTCAGAAGGAAACGACTTAAGTGCCGAAACAATTAACAAAGCTCGAATTTTAGAAGGCTCTGTAAGAAATACCGGAATTCATGCTTGTGGAGTAATTATTACCCCATCAGACATTACCAATTATGTACCTGTTACTCTTGCCAAAGATTCTAACATGTATGTTACGCAATTTGACAACTCGGTTGTAGAAAGTGCTGGTTTGTTAAAAATGGATTTCTTAGGATTAAAAACCTTGACGCTAATTAAGCATACTGTAAAAATTGTAAAAGCAAGACATGGTGTTGAATTAGATCCAGAAAGTTTCCCATTAGATGATGAGAAAACATATGAATTATTTCAACGTGGAGAAACCGTAGGGATATTCCAATACGAATCTCCCGGAATGCAAAAACACATGCGAGCTTTAAAGCCAACCGTTTTTGCAGATTTAATTGCGATGAATGCCTTGTATCGACCTGGACCAATGGAATACATTCCTTCTTTTATTAACAGAAAGCACGGAACAGAAGATATTGAGTACGATTTACCAGCAATGGAGGAATACTTAGCAGAAACTTACGGAATTACAGTCTACCAAGAGCAGGTAATGTTACTTTCTCAGAAACTAGCAGATTTCACCAAAGGTGAAGCCGATGTTTTGCGTAAAGCAATGGGGAAAAAGCAGATTTCTGTACTGGCTCAAATGAAACCCAAATTTATTAAACAAGCAATCGCAAATAATCATGATGCAAAAAAATTAGAAAAGATATGGAAGGATTGGGAAGCTTTTGCAAGTTATGCGTTTAACAAATCTCACTCTACATGTTATGCTTGGATTGCCTATCAAACGGCATATTTAAAAGCGCATTACCCCTCAGAGTATATGGCTTCTGTGTTGTCAAATAACATGAACGACATTAAAGCAGTTTCTTTCTTTATGGAAGAATGTAAACGAGCAGGAATCACCGTTCTAGGCCCCGATGTGAATGAATCATATTCGAAGTTTTCTGTAAATAATGAAGGGAATATTCGTTTTGGAATGGCCGCAATTAAAGGTGTAGGTAGCTTGGCTGTAAAAGCAATTATTGACGAACGAAAAAAGAACGGAAACTTTGCTTCCATTTTTGATATCGCCAAACGTGTTGATTTACGCGTTGCCAATAAAAAAGCCTTTGACGGATTGATTTTAGCAGGTGGATTTGATTCTTTCACTGGCACACATAGAGCGCAATATTATGTAACCGACGAAAAAGGGTCTACTTTTATTGAGAAAGCCCTGAAATACGGAAATAAATACCAAGAAGGCGAAAACTCATCACAGGTTTCCTTATTTGGAGAAGCTTCTGATATACAATTGCCAGAACCCATTATTCCAGAATGTGAAACTTGGGGAACCATGGAGTTACTTGGTAAGGAAAAAGAGGTTGTTGGAATTTATATTTCTGCACACCCTTTAGATGATTTTAAAAACGAATTGAAGTTCTGTAACGCCAATTTATCATATTTTAAAGAAGACCTAGCAAAGGTTGCAGGTATGAGTTTGTCTTTTGCAGGAATCATTACTGATGTTCAGCATCGTGTATCTAAAGCAGGTAAAGGTTGGGCGACCTTCATTATTGAAGATTATAAAGAAAGTCATGAGTTTCGGATGTTTGGTGAAGAGTACATGAAATTCAGACACTTTTTAGTGCCAACTTCATTCTTGTATGTAAAAACAATTGTAAAACCCGGTTGGGTAAATAAAGATACAGGAATCGCTGGCGAACCTAGAATATCGTTTACTGATTTTAAATTACTACATGACATCATGGATGAAATGTGTAAAAAAATCACTTTCAAACTAGCTCTTGAAGAAGTTACTGAAGATAAAATAAGAAGCTTACAACATTTATGTGTAACCAATGGCGGTAAACAAAGTGTTCATTTTACAATTTGGAATGCCAAAGAGAAAATTGAACTGAATTTGCCAAGCAGAAACACTAAAGTTAAAATTACCAATGAATTACTAACTACTTTAGAAAAAGAACATATTGCTTTTAAACTAAATTAGAAAACATTCAAACCTATTTGTTACTTATAAAATAGGTTTGAATGTAAAGTATTCTAGCTACTCAATCCTGCAAACAAAGCCAAACCGCCAAATAGGAACAAAAACAGCATTGCTAAAATAAAATAGATTAACATTAAAAGTAAGGATCCTTTTGCCCAATTCTTCTTCTGTAAATCTGTAGTACTGTCAAAAGCCCATACCAAAACTAGTATAAATCCGATGATCGGTAGGGAAGCTAAAAATATTGTTAATGCCCATTCTTTTGGCGCCATTATTTTTGAATCTTGTTGTGCAGATAGGTTCTCCATGTATTTAGTTTTTAAAGTTGAACTCAAATATACAATATTAAATACTCAATATCAATCACTTAACTTTTCGTATATTTATTGAAGTTTTAATACACACAACTACACCATGAACTCAACTTTAAAAAACAGCCTTGCGGTAATTGCAGGATTAATACTAGGTGGACTTATTAATATGGGAATTATTATGATTAGCAGCTCCATAATTCCGCCTCCGAACGGCGCTGATATTACTACCATGGAAGGATTAAAAGAAACCATGCATTTATTTGAACCTAAGCATTTTTTATTTCCATTTTTAGCGCACGCTATTGGCACATTAATTGGCGCTACTATAGCAAGTAAATTTGCGGCTACTAAACAAAAATCAATGGCATTAACAGTTGGTGTTGTCTTTTTAATTGGAGGCACAATCAATGTGTATTTGTTGCCATCTCCAATGTGGTTTAATGCAGTAGATTTAATTGGAGCTTATATTCCAATGGCATTTATTGGATGGAAAATAGCGAAGGCTAAAAGCTTATTTTTTAAAAAATATTAATTAACTATCAATATGAGAAAAATAGGTTTTTTGATTTCAGTGTTATTATGTATGGTTTCGTATGCACAGAAAAACACAAAAATTACTACTATTGACTTTGTGCAAATTCTAAACAACAATAAAAAAGAGGCCGTTTATTACTACAGAAACAATTGGGAGATGTTGCGAAAAATGGCTGTAAAGAAGGATTATATTCATTCATATAAACGACTAGAAACAAAACCTACAAAAGAGGCGCCTTTTAGTTTTATGCTCATTACCACCTATAAAACC
>JAESTN010000236.1 GCA_016763595.1 Flavobacteriaceae bacterium
ATTATTGGAACAACGTACGGGTGTTGGTATTGGCCAGAAACTGCTTGGGATGTTATTCCGTTTTTAAAAGGTGCAAATCCACCTAGTGGAATAAGTTTGGTTTATTTCTTATTGGATTTGGGAACGCTTTGGATCTACAAAAAAAGACACAAAATTGCTTGGGCAAGAATGAAGACTATAAGAAGACTTAGAGAGTAGAAAGCAATTAATTTTTAAAGATCAATATTGGCAAGATCAAAAAATAATAAAAACTGTAGTTTAAAATACGTGTTTTCAAAATCCTTCGCTTTTGTAATTGATAAGAATTTTTCTGCAACCAAAGCTGGGTGTAAATCCATTTCTTCTGTGTTACTATTCATTAATTTTTCATACGCAATTACTTTTTCAAGCGGTTTTTCTGAGTTGTTTTTTCTCAAACAGGAAATAAAGAGTAGTATAACAAAAATGATTAGAAACAGTTTTTTCATTGGACCATTTCTACTGTTGCAACAGTTCTAAAACCAACATGTTCTAACGAAGAATCTGTACTTGTTCCCATTCTAGAAGATATTCTATAACTAGCACAATAGCTTGCATTGCATAAGAAGGAGCCTCCTTTAATAATTTTTTCTTTTAAATACGGGTTGGTAGGACTGTATGCAATACGTGCACCAGTTGGGTTTTTAACAGTCGATTTTTGTTGTGCTATTTCTTTATAATAATTTGTATTGTACCAATCAGAAGTGAATTCCCATACATTTCCCGCCATGTCATACAAGCCTAAAGAATTAGCTGGATATGATTTTACAGGAGCAAGTCCTTCAAACCCATCTGTTTTTGTATTTGTAACCGGAAATTCTCCTTCCCAACTATTGGCGTTTTTAGAAAGTAAACCTTCATCATTCCCCCAAAAATACGTGGTGTTTTTTTGAGTTCCACGAGCTGCAAATTCCCATTCGGCTTCAGTTGGCAAACGTCTATTTGCCCATTTACAATAGGCTACTGCATCTTCATAAGAGATATGAACAACAGGATAGTTTTCTTTCCCTATAATAGAACTGTTTTTTCCATGAGGGTGTTTCCAATTGGCTCCAATTTCCCATTTCCACCACTGAGAAAAATCATATAAGTTAGGAACCGTGTTTTTTGATTTCTTGAAAATTAAAGAGCCAGGTTGTAATATAGAGTCATGGGGCTTTTGTGTACCTGCTGGCAATTGCTTTTTCAGTTCATTCCAGTCTACTTCTCGTTCAGCAACAGTAATGTAACCTGTGGAATCAATAAATTTTTTAAACTGTGTATTGGTCACTTCTGTAATGTCCATATAAAAACCATCAACAGTTACCTTATGTTGCGGTTTTTCAAGCATCATAGCTGTTTTATCCTGTGGGACAGCTCCTTGTAAAAAAGTACCACCAGAAACCCAAACCATTCCTTTAGGCGTGTTTTTGAGAGTTGTATTCGACGTGTTTTTACAATTGCTAAAGACAATAGAAATTGTTAAAAAGAATAAAAAAGGATGCAGTTTTCTCATAGCTCTAAATTAGTGAAAGAAAAAGCCTCAAACAAATTTGTTAGAGGCTTTGATATATATATATATTGTAATAAAGAGTTTTAAAAACCAAATGCTTCTCTAACTGAATCTACATAATCTAATTTTTCCCAAGTAAATGTCTCAACTTCTTGAGAAACTGTTTCTCCCATTGGATTAGAAAATGTCACCGTTTTTACTTCTGGAGTTCTTCCCATATGACCATAGGCAGCAGTTTCAGAATAAATAGGAGTTCTTAGTTTTAAACGTTGCTCAATAAAGTAAGGTCGCATGTCGAAAATAGTCTCAACTACTTTACTTATTTCTCCATCTGTTAAATTTAGCGTAGAAGTACCATAGGTATCAACATTTATACTTGTTGGTTTTGCAACTCCAATAGCATAAGAAACTTGTACCAATACTTCTTTACAAACACCAGCAGCAACTAAATTTTTAGCAATATGTCTAGTTGCATAGGCTCCAGACCTGTCTACTTTAGAAGGATCTTTTCCAGAAAAAGCACCACCACCGTGAGCCCCTTTTCCTCCATAAGTATCAACAATAATTTTACGTCCTGTTAATCCAGTATCTCCATGAGGTCCTCCAATAACAAATGTTCCTGTTGGATTAATGTGATAGGTGATTTTATCCGTAAATAATGTTTGAATATTTGCTGGTAATTTTGCAATTACTCTCGGAATTAAGATGTTTACAATATCAGATTTAATTTTAGCTAACATTACAGCATCATTCTCATCAAAATCATCGTGCTGTGTAGAAACAACAATGGCATCAATTCTTTGTGGTATGTTATCATCAGAATATTCAATAGTTACTTGAGATTTAGCATCTGGTCGTAAATATTTGATATCTTTATTTTCGCGTCTTAATTCAGCCAATTCAATCAGTAAACGATGTGATAATTCTAATGCCAACGGCATATAGTTTTCAGTTTCATCAGTTGCGTATCCAAACATCATTCCTTGATCTCCTGCTCCTTGCTCTTCTTTGTTTGCTTTGTCAACTCCTTGATTAATGTCTGGGGATTGTTCGTGAATTGCAGAGAATACTCCACAAGAACTTCCATCAAACATATACTCACTTTTTGTATAGCCAATTTTGTTAATTACATCACGTGCAATTTGTTGAACGTCTAAGTATGTTTTTGATTTTACTTCCCCAGCCAAAACAACTTGACCAGTTGTAACTAAGGTCTCACAAGCAACTTTAGATTCAGGGTCAAAAGCTAAAAAATTATCAATTAATGCATCTGAAATTTGATCAGCTACTTTATCTGGGTGTCCTTCTGATACGGATTCAGAAGTGAATAAATATGACATAGTATTCTTCTTTTTTAAATGAATAGAAAAATGAAAATAGATTGCTTTGTCGCTAAAAGAAGTAGTAATTACTGCTTTAGCTTTTTTTATAGAGGTTGCAATCAGTTCAAATTTTTCCTCGAAATATCGACTGCAAATGTACAGCTAAAATCGATACTAGAAAACGATTTCTGTTAAAAAACAATTAAAAGTAAAATGTATCTGTGTCACAACGAGGAGAGTAAAAATAAAAATAAATAAAAATAAATTAGGATATTAAATTTTTCTTACTGAATATTTGCACTCAGAAAGTTCATAGCTTATTGACAATGTTATCAAGAAAGGCGGAGGGATTAGACCCGATGAAACCTTAGCAACCCTTTACACTTAGTAAAGAAGGTGCTAAATTCTACTTAACAACCAATTCATTTATTGGTGTTGGATAGATAACTCAAAAAACAATTACTCATCTGTAGTTGTTATGATTCTTTATAACATTTTTCTATTAGGTACGTCAACAAATTTGGCGCATTTGACTTTTGGTTTAATCTTTTATTAACTCAAAAACAAGAAAAATGAGTACACGAAAATTTGCAACCAATGCGTTGCACGCCGGACATGATGTCCAAAAAACAGGAGGAACAAGAGCAGTTCCAATTTATCAATCTACAGCCTATGTGTTTAACGATTCGGATCATGCTGCAAATTTATTTGCATTGGCAGAACCTGGAAACATTTATACACGAATCAACAATCCAACAAATGATATTTTAGAGCAACGTTTGGCAGCTTTAGAAGGCGGAATTGCAGCGGTTGTTACTGCATCTGGTACCGCAGCAATTGCAACCTCTTTATTAACACTTTTGAAAGCTGGAGATCACATTGTTGCTTCTAATAGCCTGTACGGAGGTTCGTACAATTTGTTAAATGTTACATTGCCAAGGCACGGAATTACTACCACATTTGTAGACCCGTCAAATCCAGAAAACTTTAAAAATGCTGTTCAAGAAAATACACGGGTCTTTTTTATTGAATCATTAGGGAATCCTAAGTTAGATGTCTTAGATATTGAGGCAATATCAACCCAAGCAAAAGCATTTCAAGTACCCTTAATTGTTGATAATACAGTAGCAACACCATCATTATTGAATCCGATAAAATACGGTGCAAACATTGTAATTCATTCGCTTACAAAATACATTAATGGTAATGGCACAGCTTTAGGAGGTGCTATTATTGATGCAGGAACTTTTAATTGGGCGAATGGGAAATTCCCTGAATTTACAGAACCATCAGCTGGTTACCATGGATTGATTTACAGTGAAGTGTTAAAAGAAGCAGCCTTTATAGCGAAGGTTCGTATTGAAGGATTGCGCGATTACGGCGCGGCTTTAAGTCCGTTCAATGCTTTTCAAATTATTCAAGGATTAGAGACATTAGAAATTAGAATCAAACAACACAGTGAAAATGCATTGGCATTGGCATCTTGGTTAGAGCATCAAAAAGAAGTTGTTTGGGTAAATTATCCAGGGTTGGAAACAAGTAAATACAAGAGTTTGGCTGATCGATATTTACCTAAAGGGCAAAGTGGTGTAGTAACTTTTGGGGTAAAAGGTGGGTTTGAATCAGCAAAAATAATTGCAGATACCACAAAATTATTCTCCCTAGTAGCAAATATTGGAGATACAAAATCATTAATCATTCATCCTGCAAGTAC
>JAESTN010000023.1 GCA_016763595.1 Flavobacteriaceae bacterium
ATTCTGAATTAATTGAACTTCTTCTGCAATTGTTACACGGTTAGAATTGCATTTATAGAGCATATAATCTAACATTTCTGACAGTTTCAATACCGTTTCTGATGCTTTGTCTGATTTTTGCAATGTTAATACATATAAGTTGTTTAAGGTATTAAATAGAAAATGAGGATGAATCTGCGCCTTCATAAAATTCAATTCTGCAGTTACCTTTTCTTTCTGTGAAATTTCTTGTCTATTTTTTTCTTCAAATCGCTCTTTTATCAACTTAACACTTACCACCAAAAAAACAGGTAAATACACTCTATAAAAAAAATCTTTGTATAGTTTTTTAAAATCCGTCGCTATCTCATATAGAGATTCTTTTCTAAATGGTAACTCTCTATATAATTCTTCTATAACATGTACTAAAAGTACTCTTGCCAATATAGAAAAAACGTAGGTTCCAATTACAAATAGCACCGCAAAGCCAATATATTTCTTTTGATATAAATACTTCGGATTCAAATAATAAATAATAAAATACGAGGCTAATATTTGAGGAATCAGTAATATCAAATTACGATTAAATGATTTATAAAAGGAGTCATAGCCATTAATCATTGCTAGCGAATAACCAAACAGTAATAATACCCAAAAAATAACATGGCTTAGCCAACGTCTTTGAAGAATTGCATTGATATAAGGTGTAAAAAATGTGTTCATATGCTCAAAAATACAGAATAACTTAGTTGCATTCCAATAAGTAGATGAATTTACTTTTACTACACATTAATTACTTGTAACAACCTATAAATTAAACACACATACTTAATCGTATCATTAATCATTTGTAGACTCACAATGGACGATATATTTTAATCGCACTTTATTAATTGATGACTTTTGAGATATTAAAATATAAATCATTAAAAAGCAAATACAATGAAAATTAAAATTATCGGGTTGATATTAACAATTCTAAGCACAATTAATTATGCTACTGCTCAAAATAAGATAGAAATTAATCAAGGCTCAGGATCTTTTATAATCAATGGAGGAAAAGGATTTGAGAACGTTGATCTTACCGTGTATTATCACAAACCAAAGAATTTCAGCAAATCAACAAAAGTGCTACTTGTTATTCCGGGTTCAGGAAGAAATGGTGATAGTTACAGAGATTCTTGGATTCGAACTTCAGAAAAACACAATGTGCTAATTCTTTCACCCTCGTATCCTGAAAAGAATTACAATTATAGAGGATATCATTTAGGGAACATGATTACTGTACTAGATCTCACAAAAGGGTTTAGGTACAAAAAAGGAACGAATCAAGTTTGGATGGATGAAAATGTAGCTGAATTTAATCTTAATCCTGATCCAAGTGTATGGATTTATAGTGATTTTGATAGAATTTTCTTCGTAGCAAAAAAGACCTTAAAACTCAAAGCAAAAAAATATGATATGTTTGGCCACTCTGCTGGTGGACAAATTTTACATCGATTTACAATCTTCTACCCAAACTCTAAAGCAGATAGAATTCTAGCTTCAAATGCGGGGTCATATACGCCAACTGAATATCAAACAGCGTATCCATTCGGAATTAAAAATACGAATACAAAAAAGAGAAACTTAAAAAAATCATTTAGAAAAAACTTAACAATATTTTTAGGTGAATTGGACAATGCTGATGAAAATGGTGGTAAAATGCTCCGTTCTAAAACTGTTGATATTCAAGGAACACATAGATTAGCCAGAGGTACTTATTTTTATAAACACAGTTTACAAACAGCAAAAGAACTGAATTTTAAATACAACTGGAAATTAAAAGTAATTCCAGGTATTGGCCACAGCCAACGTAAAATGGCAAAAGCTGCTGCAAACTACTTATACGGAAACTAACAAAAGATTATATCTTTATTAAACCGAGTACTTGTACTCGGTTTTTTTATTTCAATAATGTCACATTTCAATATTATATTTGTCTCCTTACTATAAAACTCAAATTTAATATGAAAAAACCGCTGATTATTCTTGCAATTGTATGCACTTCTTTTTTACAAGCACAAAATTCAAATTTCACTTTTAATTGGAATCGACTTAAAAATGACACAAAAATTCCACAAAGAGAAGCTACCTGGTTAAAAGAAAACTTAACGAAACAAGAACGAGATAAAGCTATAAAACTAGTTACAGCATTGTCTAAACCTGAAGCAGCTCAACTATTAACGAGTTATTTTTATATGGATGGCAGCTTTAGAAGAAACACAAATAAGAGGTATTTGGATAGCTTTGCTACAAGACCACCAAAAGGAAAGGCAGGTATAATTAGAGTTGCATATTTAGTTTCAAAATTACGTCAAGATAATATAAAACAACAACAATCAAATAGTGTGTATAAAGCTGAATTTACTGACAGGAAATTAAACATCCCTGCATTTAATGAGAAAAATATCAATACAAAAATCAAATTAAAATTTGATTATGAACCTGCCAATATCATTATCGATTTGTTATCAAAACCAACTATAAGCTATCAAGAAATTATTGATAGAACAGATTTACATCAATTTAATAAAATGATTGACCATAGAAATCAAAGCTTCTACAGGACACCTTTAAACAAAGAATTACTAGCTACATGCTTACAAATTGCAGCTAGTGATAAACCAATTCATCAATTATATCGATATGCAAACCCCTATGGTCTTTTAAATTTTTCTGATATTAAAAACAATATTGAAAACTATAAAAATTTAATGAAAGTCATATCAAAAAATGAAAAAGGGATATTTAATTACATCAATGCCAACATCTCTCCTTTATTACCCAAAAAAGCAAAATTCAAAAGAAAAGTATCCTTTTTCTTCATGAATGGCTCTGATGGTTGGGCTTCAGGAAACGTAACTGGACTTGATTTAAACTATTATAAGGATGATTATAAAACCTTATTAAATGTGTTATTGCATGAGACTTATCACTCTGGACAAAACGCTATTTCGAAAAGAATGAGCGTCACAAAAAAAGAACCATTTCGATCTTTTGAAAACACACTCACATATATATTTAAAGAAGGTACGGCTAGTTTTCTAGCGCCACCAAAAAACATTTCTAGTTCAGAAAACAACTTAAAAATTAAACAAGGTATCGCTTTATTTGAATCATATTACAAAAATACTATTCAAAAATACGCCCCAAAAGAAGCTGGAAAATTAAAAAATAAAGGAATTGCGGGTGCTGGTCCATTTTATTGGTTAGGTGCAGAAATGTCAAGAGTTATTGTTGCCGTATATAACACTAAAAAACTGGCTTCTATTA
>JAESTN010000237.1 GCA_016763595.1 Flavobacteriaceae bacterium
AGTGGCGGAATTGGTAGACGCGCTGGATTCAAAATCCAGTTTTTTCGGAAGTGCGGGTTCGATTCCCGCCTCGAGTACAAAAACCTCAACATTTCTGTTGAGGTTTTTTATGTTTAATAGTTTAGACAACTCCTTGTCAGCAATCTTACTTTTAGCAACAATTCGAATTCATTAAACAGATCTAAACACGTTAAATAAGTAATCAAAAAAAATAGTAATGTCTATCTAAGTTGTGAATCATTTTTAACTCAGCCAACCTACAACTTAAATAAACCACTTATTATGAGATGAATACTTAATTATTTTTATTAAATTCGAGTTGAGTATAAAAAATCACATGATGAAAAAACTACTTTACGGATGTATACTAACCTTCCCCTTGTTTCTAATTGCACAGTCTAACAATAATGCAATTGCCTATTACAATAAAGGCATTGAAAAATCCAAGTTAAAAAACCACAAGGGAGCAATAGCAGACTATACCAAAGCGATAGCGCTTGATACTAATTTTACGGATGCGTATTACAATAGAGGAATTTCAAAAGACGATTTAAAAAACTATAAGGGAGCAATAGCAGACTATACAAAAGTGATAGCGCTAGACACTAATTATACAAATGCGTATTTCAATAGAGCCGTTTCAAAATATTATGTAGGTGACAAAAAAGGGGCTTGTAAAGACGCTACGAAAGCACAAGGACTGGGGTTTTATACTTCAAAATTAATCAAATTAACCTGCGACAAAACGGGTAAAAGCTATGCCTATTACAAGAAAGGCAATGCTAAAGCCAAGTTAAAAATCTATACTGGAGCTATCGTAGAGTATACCAATGCGATAAAGCTCAACCCTAATTACGCGAAAGCCTATCACAAAAGAGGCTATGCTAAACACGCATTAAAAAAATATAAGGAAGCTATAGTAGACTACACCAAATCTATAGAGATTGACCCTAATTATACGAACTCTTATTTTGCAAGAGCCGTTTCAAGATATTATGTAGGAAACAAAAAAGGGGCTTGTAATGATGCTAAAAAAGCGAAAAAACTGGGGTTTGATGCTGCTGCTATAATCAAAGTAACTTGCAACTAACTACTTCTATTCTCAAGAACAAGATAGCGCGGAAATGTTTTCCATGCAAATCCCGATGGCGCGGATTTGCAATCCGTGTAAAACTAAAAGTAAATCATACAGATTAATTTATAAACCACAACCGGTAACATGTCTGTAGTTTTTTTATGTTTTAAAAAATATAGCACGGACACGGATTGCAAATCTGCGCTATCGGCATCATAAGATGTAGTAAAGTTTTTTAAAAACTTCTCCCAGGATATTCCGCAAAAAAGGTTTCTATAATTCCTCTATCTGCAACAGTTACAAAACACTGTTTGTTTTCCCCACCACCAAAAGAGATATTTGTAGGTTTCTTCCCTTTCAATTGTATTTCCCGAAGCAACGTACCGTTTGGATTAAAAATTGCCACAGTTCCTTTACCATACCTACACACATATAAGTTCCCTTTAGAATCGCATCGCATTCCGTCCAATCCAAAATTAGTAAAAGAAGTAAAGAGTGTTTTATTTTTTAGTCTACCGTTTTTAGAAATGCTGTATTTCCATATCCTACGCTGAACAGATTCATTTGCATATAAGGTCTTTCCATCTGGCGCAACTTCAATGCCGTTGGTGGTTCCCATATCAGCTTCTAACAAGATAAATGTATTGTTTTTAACCATCCACAACTTACCTGTTTCGTTTGCCCAATTTGGATCACTTGCATATAGCGTTCCATTTGGAGAAATAGCCAAGTCATTGGGTTGATTTAATGTGGAGTCTGACGCAAATATCTGAACCTTTTTTTCACCATTCTTTATCATCAGAATATTATGGCTTACATAATCTGCAATAAACATATTGTTGTTTTGATCGAACCGGATTCCGTTGCCAATACTTCCATTTGGAAGGGTAACAAAAAGAGACGCATTTCCTTTTTTATCAACGATACCAATAGTTCCTTCCTCTTTATAATTGACAGCATATAGATTCCCATTATTATCTACGGCTGGTCCTTCTATGCCTGCTGTGAATTCATTTTCGGTTGTAAAATCGGTACTAACCAAACTGATTTCTTTTTTACAGGAACCTATAATTAGAAGTGAAAAAAGAAGTTTATAAAAGCTTTTAATCATTGGTACTGTTTTTTATAATTGAGAATAGCGTAAAAAAATGCTAAGTATCAAAGAAACCAAACTTCTCTGACACTTAGCAGGCCTCACATTTAATACTTTTTTATAAAGGTGTTTTTTAACTTCGTTAGAGAATTAATAAGTACAACCGCTACATCTTCAATCGGTTTTCTTAGCTCATGTATTGCTGAATTAACAGCACTATCATTCAATCTTGACTTCTCTTTAAGCGCTTTGTAAAACAGTTCAGAAACCGCATTCAAATTCGAGTATAATGGTCTTAGCTTTTCAAGCTTTGGATTTGACTTCAATTTTTGAAATTGAGAGTACCCTTTTATCCACTTTTGAAAGAAATACATCAATTTTTTCTGTGTCTTTTCTGTTGGATTTTTAAGATGTCTGTCTACAACCTTTGCAAAATAAAACGCATCTACTGCATCTGCAGTACAGGCATCTGCAAACAACACAAAAGGCGAATATGTTTGATACTCTGTGCCTCCACTATTTCTAGAATAGATTTTTAGAGGTTCAGAGATTTCACTTAAAATAGTTAAAGAGTTTGTGTTTTGATTTTGCGTAATATTTCTAAGAATAACATTTTTATTTCTTAGATGTGTAAGCCCCAATTCTTCTAATTGAAAACTAACAACGTTCAATCTTTTAAACATGTTGTCAACATCTGTAACAGACTTTTGAGACCAATATCGTTCTGCGATAGCAGCCGTTCTTGGCCATATTCTTGAATCAACAGTTAATGGCGTTACTAGTTCGCTCCACATGGTTGTTTCTCCTCCTAAAATTCGAGCTCTTTCTTGTTTTGTCAACACGGCATCACCAATGGGGTCTACACCATAATGATGTTTTACAGACAACATTCTATCTATATAATAGCCATTAGACAATACAGATTGGTATCCTTTTTTTGCCGCTTCAATCAACGTACTTTCCTTAAGTCCTTCATGGGTTCCGCGCCAAGAATGAATTACTGCTGTTGTTGGCATTGTTGGAGTCATAATCTCGTCCCAACCCATTAATTTTTTATTCAACTTCAATAAGATTTTTTCTAATTTAATATTGAAATAGGTCTGTAAATCGTGATTGGTTTTTAAATGATGTTTCTTTTTAAATGCTGTAATTTCTTTACTCTCTGACCAATGTTTGCCTTCATTCTCATCTCCTCCAATATGAAAATATTCATCTGGAAACAAAGGGGCAATTTCTGTAAATAAATTCTTTAAAAAGACATAGGTTTCATCATTTGTAGGATCTAATGTAGGATCAAAAACACCTGCATTTCTTTCTATAGAATACTCGTACCCTTCTTTACTACCCAATGCTGGATAGGCTGCTAAAATAGCAGATGCATGACCAGGGACATCAAATTCTGGAATGACACGAATTCCTAATCTTGTTGCATATTTTACCACATCTTTAATTTGTGCTTGTGTATAATACAATCCGTCAGATCCTAATTGATGTAATTTTGGATATACTTTAGACTCCACTCTAAACCCTTGGTCATCTGTCAAGTGCCAATGAAAAACATTCATTTTAACAGCTGCCATTGCATCTAAGTTTCTTTTTATCACTTCAACGGGCATAAAATGTCTAGCAACATCTATCATCAACCCTCTCCATAAAAACCGAGGAGCATCCGTTATAGAAACACCAGCAAAATAGGTTGTATGCTTCCTGTTTTTTACCAATTGCAAAAGGGTCTCTAATCCTCTTATGGCGCCAATATCTGTAGTCGCATTTAATAAAATCTGCTTGTTTTTTACGTCTAAAGTGTATGATTCATCAACCCCTAAAATTGGAGCAACCACATTGCTAAAACTAATTTGTAACGATGAAATTTTATTATTTTTAGACGGGAATCCATTTTTAAAAAAAACGCCTGTTCTATTAGACAGTCTTCTTAAAAATTTGGTTGCCGCATGTGTCACCTTCGTTTCATTCCCATAATTTATCTGAATCGTGAAATCTACTGTGATTAAAAACTTCTCAGAATTTTCGCTAATTTCTTTTGGCCAAGGCATTAAATCGAGCGTTTTTGACAATTGGTGTTGCGAAAAACTATGCTGTGTAAAGATCCCAACAAGTAGTAGTAATAGTAGTCGTTTTATCATATGCTGTTTTTAAAAATGATACCGCTTAAAGGCTTCTATCGCTGCGTAATCCGCTAGTCCTAAATCGTTATATCTTTTTGCAGTTAATCTATTTCTATCTTCTACACGTACCCAAAATTCTCTTGAATCGTCTCCTTGAAACATCACGCCGTCTTTTTGAGATTGATGGTAAAAAATTGCATGTCTCTTTTTTAATACTTGATCTGGACTCATTGGAACCGCCATTTCAATTTCGTGTGGCTCCCACTCATGCCAAGCTCCACGATACAACCAAACCCAGCAATCGCTCATGTATTCTTTGACTTTCAATTCGTCAACAGCTTCAAAAATGGCATCTAAACAAACCTTATGTGTTCCATGTGGATCTGCCAAATCTCCTGCTGCATAAATTTGATGCGGCTTAATTTCATCAATCAGATTACTAACAATATCAATATCTGCTTGAGATAAGTTTGCTTTTTTCACGGTTCCTGTTTCATAAAAAGGCAAATCTAAAAAGTGTACATTTTTATCTGGCAACTCTAAATACCTAGTCGCAGCAATAGATTCACTTCTACGAATCATTCCTTTTAATTTTCTGGTATCTAAAGAGTCTGGTTCATTTTTATTTTTAGAATTCAATGCTGCTATGATGCCGTCAATTTTAGAAGACTCTATTTGAAGAGACTTGGTTACTTCTGCAAATTTCAAGGCTTCTTCATCAGAAACAGCAATATTCCCAGAGGTTTGATAGGCAATATGAACCTCGTGTCCTTGCTCTACCAATCTATCAAAAGTTCCTCCCATAGAAATTACATCATCATCTGGATGTGGACTAAATATGAGTACTCTTTTCTTAGATGGACTTGTTCTTTCTGGTCTATGTGTGTCATCAGCATTTGGCTTTCCTCCTGGCCAACCAGTAATTGTATGCTGAATACTATTAAACATTTTTATGTTTAAATCATACGCAGTTCCTTCTTCAGCCAGCAGATCTGACATTCCGTTATTATTGTAATCTTTGTCTGTAAGCTTTAAAATTGATTTGTTTAACAACCCACTTAGCCAAACAATTGCTTTTTTAATTAAATCATCATTCCAAATACACGAAGCAACCAACCAAGGAGTTTTTACTCTTGTTAATTCTGAAGATGCTTCTGCATCCATAATTACGGTTGTGTTTGCATGTCTTTGTAAATAGGTAGCTGGTATTTCAGAAGTAATTTCTCCCTCTATTGTTTGGTTGATTACACCTGCTTTATTAATACCCCATGCAAGTAATACAATTCTTTTCGCATTTCTAATCGTACCAATTCCCATAGTAATGGCTCTTCTTGGCACATTATCTATTCCTAAGAAAGATGGAGCTGCATCTGCTCTAGTAACATGGTCTAAGGTAATACTTCTTGTTCCTGAATTGTAATGTGATCCCGGTTCGTTAAAACCAACATGACCAGTTCTTCCAATTCCTAACAATTGAAAGTCCAATCCTCCCAACGTTTTTATTTTCATATCATAATCAATACAGTATTGATATAAATCATCAGAACTTACGGTACCACTTGGAACATTAATATTCTCGGGTAACATATCAATATGATTGAATAAATGTTCGTGCATAAAATAAAAATAACTCTGAATATTTTCAATTTCCATTGGATAATATTCATCTAAGTTAAAGGTAACAACGTTAGAGAAGCTTAATCCATCTTCCTTATGCATTCTTACCAATTCTTCATACACCTTTATTGGAGATGAACCTGTAGCCAATCCTAAAACACAGGGTTTATTTTGTGCTTGTTTCGAACGAATTAAATCAGCTATTTCTTCTGCAACAATTTTTGAGGCTTCTAAAGAATTATGAAAAATAACATTGTGAATTTTTTCAAAACGAGTTTCTTCAAATTGCCCTGCAGCTTGATGCTTTATCTTATTTTGATCTGTATTAAGTAATTGCTTGCCCATAGTTTACATTAACTTTTACGATATATAGTAAATGTAAATATTCCTTATTTCTGGTGTAATTTTTTTCGACAAAAAACACAAAAACTCCTATAAAAAACAAAGCGGAAATATAAATATTTCCGCTTTGCATTAATTAATCAAATAAAATTTGTGGACTCTCTAGAAATTACTTCCTGTATCCCACCATAATCTTGTTCCTCCATTATCAGGTCCTTTCAACAAGGCTGTTGCAGCTGTAACACCAGCCGCATTTGTAGATTTCTCACTATCTACAAACGGAATTCTTCTAATTTGAATTGCCGTATCTACCGTTCCTCCACTTTGGTTACTTACCACAGGGAAAATCTTAGGATATCCAGTTCTTCTAAATTCAGACCAAGCTTCCTGTCCTTCTGGGAACATTGCGATCCATTTTTGAGTAATAATTCTTTCTAATTTTTCTTCATTTGTTGCACCAGCACTCCAAGCTACTGTAATAGAACTTAAAGCTGTTGCATTATTTGCGGCATTCACTGGATCAACATAATTAGCAGGTACCGAAGTGTTATCTGCGATATACGCTGCTGCTCCAGAAACTCCATGTTGCTCAAAAGAGGTCATGATACCCATTTCGTAATTTGCTTGGACTGTTCCTGCTCCTGCCCAACCTCTTAAAGCAGCTTCTGCTTTTAAGAAATAAACTTCTG
>JAESTN010000238.1 GCA_016763595.1 Flavobacteriaceae bacterium
ATTCGGATAATTTATTGGCTCAAAAAGAAAACGGAATTACACGTAGATTGGTTGCTTTTGAATTGACAGAAAGAGGAATTCCAAGACAAGGGTATGATATTGTTGATGGGGAAGGAAACCTAATTGGAGCTGTAACTTCTGGTACTATGAGTCCGTCTTTAGGAAAAGGAATCGGAATGGGGTATGTAAACAGACCTCATACAAAAAGAGATACTGAAATATTTATTCAAGTACGTAAAAAAGCAATTCCTGCTGTTATCGTAAAGTTGCCTTTTTATAAAGGATAATATAGTTTTCAAACATAAAAAAAGAGGAAGTTTTCACTTCCTCTTTTTTTGCGCCTATTTTTTAAACTATTAGTTTCTAAACTTATTTCTTCTAATAATATTTTTTAAGTGTTGCTTTAAATCGTTTCCTGCATCATATACCATTTGTTCGTTTGTTGGGAATTTTACAGACCTTAAGATAATCATATCTAAAAACGATTTTACCAAGGCTCTTTTGTCTCCATTATAAGTAGCATAGTTGTGCTCAAAGACAAATTTACTTTTTATAGGAAAGGTCTTTAACAACTGTTTTGTTGCTAAATCTTTGTATTTCACTTGACCTACTACTTCTGCAGATTTAAACTGTGTGAATTGAAACAACTCACATCTAACAGTCACCATTTTATCAACTTTCACTTTCTTTCCCTTGTCATCAATCACTTGATTTCCATCTTTATCTAATAAATATTTCCAACCATCTTTAATTTGTTTTTCTTTTACAAGTTGTTTTTCTCTAATTTGCTCTGGAGAAATAATGATGTCTCTTAAGGTCAATTCTAAGCCATAATCGTAAGTAAAGTCTTTGTCTTTAGTACTGTGATACACGGTCCATAAATCATCAAATCCATAGGTATCAATATTTAACAAGTCTTTAGACAAGCGTTTCGGAATAATTTTCCGTGTTCTGTTTTTCATAGAAACCAATACATAGTCAGTTCCTTTAGCATGCGCATCGTTTAGTAAACGTCTAGTATCTTTATAATTAGGATTGATCTTTTCAATATAGGTCAACTCATCATAGGCTTTTCTGTAATCGTATTTATTGGTTGAATTGAACAAGCCTTTTACATTGCTGTATAATAAAGCTGTTAGTTTATTTTTAGATGTAATTAGGTCTGAAGAATAATCTTTAATTCTAAACTTTGCCATTCTTCCATTTGTCATATCACGCAATGGCAACAAAGGCTTAATCATTTCTTGTCTATAATCTAAGGTTTGATATAAGTTGTAAATACCTTCTAAATTCTCAGGGTTTCCATCCTTCTTTAAAAATTTAATTCGAGATTTATCTTTTTCAGTTGCTTTCCTAAAAGCATCTTCTAACATTGGAATATAGGGTTGATTCCCTTTTTTTGTTTTACTGCTTCTCAAGTTCTTTACGGCCAAGCTAATCGCTTTGTCATAGTCACCTGAGTTAATGGCTTCTTGAGTTGTTTTCACGCTGCTACATGCAGAAATGAATAGTATTGCAAATAAGAAATAGGTAATTTTTTTCATCAAAGTTTAATTTAGCGATCTAATAACAATTAGAGTGCCAAAATTACAAAATTTGAAATCCTTTTATGAAATAAGTCTTTAAAAATTACAACAACTTAAAACTGTGCTGATTTTTTAGCCATTTTAGGATTAAAAAAAGAGTGAAAATATTCAAAATCTTTCTCCTTATTTTCTGTAGTATAATAAGGTTCAGAAATTTTTACTTGCTTTTTTCCAAAATCTAAGGTTGCCATTACAATCGGCACCTTTGCTCCTTTGGCTATATAATAGAAGCCTGTTTTCCATTTGTCAACCTTTTTCCGAGTTCCTTCAGGTGACAATGCCAATCTAAACTGCTCTTTTTTATCAAAGATTTGTATAATAGCATCTACCAAATTATTACTTGTAGACCGATCTACGGGAGTTCCTCCTAGCCTTTTAAAAATAAAACCAAAAGGGCCTTTAAATAAAGAAGCTTTACCAATAAAATTGATCTTTATTCCAGAAGTGTTTCTTGCTAAAATTCCAATAGGGAAATCTTGCCAACTTGTGTGTGGTGCCGCAATAACAACATACTTTTGAATGTCTTTAGGGAAATCGTTTACCAATTTCCATCCCATTAACTTGGTAAAGATAAATTTTGAAAGCATACTTTCTTATTAAGTGAGAGTTCAATATTACGTATTTTTAGATAGAATAGAACTAAAAAAAACACAAAATAACAACTAGAATATTCGTACTATTATATTTTAAAACACATCCATGAAAAATAGAATCCTACTACTGATTGCTTTTGCAGTAACACTACAAATTAAAGCACAACAAATAAAATCAATTAATGATTTTGGAAAGGTCTTTAAAATAGAAAAACCTGATTTAGTATTGCAAAAAAACAAGGTCTATAAAGTTATTTTTGATGTCTTTACAGACGGGAAAAAGAAAAGCAAAAAAAATGGAGCCATTATAACTGTTGCGCGCTATATCAGCATGCATGTACAACAAGGAGTGCCAGAAGGAAACTTAAAAGTTGCGTTGGTTTTACATGGAGCAGCTACTAAAAACGCATTGAATGATGCCACGTATCTTGAGAAATACGGAAAAGAAAATCCAAATTCGGCACTATTACATGCCTTAAAACAAGCAAATGTTGATATATTTGTATGTGGACAATCGCTCTATGCAAAAGGATATAAAAAAGAACATACTTCTACAGATGTACAGGTTTCTTTATCTGCTTTAACAGCCTTGGTTCATTTTCAAACAGAAGGATATCAACAAATCAACTTCAATTAATTTCTATGATCGAATTTATCATTTCACTTATTTCTATTGCCATTGGTGTGTTTGTAGGGCGCTATATCTCTAAATTAAAATTTGAAAAAGAAACCTCAACGCTAGAAGAAAGACAACGCTTGGCTACGCATCAAAAAACTGAATTAGAAAATAAAGTACTCCATGCTTCTAATGAAAAGGAAGAACTTAGAAAAGAAAAAGAGTTGTTGGTCATTGAAAATACCAAGCTTGTTTCTGAACTAGAGAACTTAAAAGTAAAGCTTACAGAGAACAAGCAAGAAGTAGAAAAATTACAAGAGAAATTCACCAAAGAATTCGAGAATTTAGCCAACAGGATATTGGACGAAAAATCGACGAAGTTTACCGCTCAGAATAAAGAAAACATGCAAATGATTTTAAATCCGTTGCAAGAAAAAATTAAATTATTTGAAGATAAGGTTGATCAAACACAC
>JAESTN010000239.1 GCA_016763595.1 Flavobacteriaceae bacterium
AAACGAAGATGGATTTATAGTTGATTGTGTATTTAGAGATATCTCGATTGAAAAACACAATTATAGAGACACAAAACCTCCTTTATCAGTTTGGGCTGTGGCTGAAATTTATGAAAAAGACCATGATATTGATTTTATAAAATACATGTACCCAAAACTTAAATTATATCACGAATGGTGGTATAACAACAGAGATCATGACAAAGATGGGTTGTGCGAATATGGCTCTACAGACGGAAGTTTAGTCGCTGCCAAATGGGAAAGCGGCATGGACAATGCCATTCGTTTTGACAATTCTAAAATTGTTAAGAATGGTGAAGGCGCCTATTCAATTGATCAAGAATCTGTAGACTTGAATGCCTATTTGTATGCCGAGAAATTATACTTAGTAACCTTAGCAACAGTTTTAAAAAAGACAGAAGATGCACAAACATTCACCAAAGAAGCTGAAGCGCTAAAAACTAAAATTCAAACGCAATTTTATGATGCCAATGATGGTTGGTTTTACGACACTACATTAGATGGAAAAACATTTATAAAAGGTGAGGGAAGTGAAGGATGGACGGCATTATGGGCAAAGGCTGCTACGCAAAAACAAGCAGAAGCGGTGAAAGACAAAATGATGAATCCAACGAAATTCTACACCAAGGTTCCATTTCAAACCATGAGTGCCGATCATGAAAAATTCAATCCTTTAAAAGGATATTGGCGTGGACCAAATTGGTTAGATCAAGCCTATTTTGGCGTAAAAAGCTTGCGTAATTATGGGTTTAACGAAGATGCAGATAAAGCAACCATTCAAATTCTAAAAGGAGCTGAAGGAATTCTAGAAAAAGGAAAATCTATCAGAGAAAACTACCATCCTATAACAGGAGAAGGATTAAATGCTCAGAATTTTAGTTGGAGTGCAGCGCATATTATACTATTATTACAAAAAGATTAAATGGAGTACAATCAAATAAAAATAGCAGCAGACCAAGCAGAAGAAATTCTTTTTAGTCTTTATAATATTAAAGGAACTGCTTCTGAGCTTCCTGGCGAAGTTGATTTTAATTTTAGAATCAAGGTTGATAATTCTGAAGGGTATATTTTAAAAATTTCTCGCCCAAACGAGGATGAAAACTATTTAGATTTTCAACAACAATTATTGCAACATGTTGAGACCAATGGCCAACATTTAATTGCTCCAAAAGTAATTAAAGACAAAAACAATACAGCAACGCCTACCTTTACAGATGCCTTTGGTGCGAAACGAAAAATTCGTTTGTTAACTTGGATTTCGGGTAGAGTTTGGAGTTCTGTAAACCCACAATTAGACAGTTTACGTTTTAGTTTAGGAGAGCAATGTGGTTTATTAACACAAGCACTACACGAGTTTCATCATTCAGAAGCACAACGAGAATTTGTTTGGGATGTAGCACAATCACTTTGGACAAAAGAGCACATTCATTTATTTAATACTGAAGAAAAAGAAATCATCACGTATTTTCAAAAAGAATTTGAAGCAAAAAAATCAACATACGATCTACTAAGAAAATCTGTAGTTCATAACGATGCAAATGACAATAATGTAATTGTTTCAGAAGAACTCATCAACCCAATTGTAAAAGCGGCTATTGACTACGGAGATGCGATTCATACGCAAATTATTAATGATTTGGCTATTGCTTGTTATACGAACATCAACCATCCAGATCCTTTAAACGCTGCTTTACCAATTGTCAAAGGATACCATTCAACATTTCCTTTACAAGAAAAAGAGTTGAAGCATTTATACAATGCTATTGCCATGCGATTGGTTATTTCGGTAACAAAATCTACCATCAATAAAATTGAAGAACCAAATAATGAGTATTTACGAATAAGTGAAAAACCTGCTTGGGAAGTCTTAAGAAAATGGAGAGCGATTCATCCAGATTTTGCTGAATATTCTTTTCGAGCTGCTTGTGGTTTTTCTGCGCATCCAAATGAAATAAAATTTAATGAATGGGCTTCTAAAAATTCATTTTTGTTGCCTGACCTGTTCTCTTCAATCAACAAAGAGGAAGTCCATTCTATTGATTTAAGCGTATCTAGCACCTGGATTGGACATCAGAAAGATTTCAATAATTTAGACCTATTTCAGTTTAAAATTGACCAATTACAAAAAGAAGTTCCAAGTAAAATTATTGCTGGCGGTTATTTAGAACCAAGGGCTTTGTATACTTCTACGGCTTATGATAAAACCGGAAATAAAGGAAAAGAAAGCCGAAGTATTCATCTAGGAATCGATTATTGGTTGCCAGCACACACACCTATTCACGCTATTTTAGATGGTGAAGTTGTGATTGCTGTAAATGATGCTGGAGATAAAGAATATGGTGGATTGATCGTTTTGAAACATCAAGTAGATGATTTCGAATTTTATACTTTATATGGTCACAACACCGTAGAAAGTGTTTTAAAGCACACCATTGGAGATCGCATTTTAAAAGGAGAAAAAATAGGGGAATTGGGGGATTATCCTGAAAACGGGAATTGGGCGCCACACTTACATTTCCAAGTACTACTTTCTCTTTTTGATTTTCATATTGATTTTCCTGGTGTAGCTTACTTAAGTCAAATTAATGTTTGGAAAAGTATTTGTCCAGATCCAAACTTATTATTCAAATCGGAAGCGTTATTAGAAAATAATTCATTGACTAATGATGAAATCATTCACTATAGAAAGCAGCACCTAGGGAAGGGTTTAAGTTTACAATACAAAACCCCCATTAAAATGGTGCGTGGCGCTGGTCAATATCTAATGGACCAGTTTGGGCATAGCTATTTAGACACCGTAAACAACGTTGCTCATGTGGGCCATGAGAATTACAATGTGGTAAAAGCAGGCCAAAATCAAATGGCATTACTCAATACCAATTCGAGATATTTACATGAAAACATCAATGAACTGGCCAAAGAATTGATTGAAACATTACCACCAGAATTAAATGTTTTGCATTTCGTGAATTCTGGTAGTGAAGCCAACGAATTGGCAATACGAATGGTAAAAGCCGTTACTGGAGAAAAAGACATGATTGCTAGCGAAGTTGGCTATCATGGAAATACCAATATGTGTATTGATATTTCTTCCTACAAATTTGATGGGAAAGGTGGACATCGAGCTCCAGAACACACACAAATATTTCCGTTGCCAGATACGTTTAGAGGAAAATACAGAGGTAAAAATACGGCTAATAAATATGCAGAAGAAGTCCAAAAATGTATTGACAACATTCAACAAAAAGGGCGGAACGTTGGTGGATTTATCATTGAACCAATTATTAGTTGTGGTGGTCAAATTGAATTGCCTGAAGGATTTTTAGCACAAGCCTATACATTGGTAAGAAA
>JAESTN010000240.1 GCA_016763595.1 Flavobacteriaceae bacterium
ACAGTTTATAGAACCTACAAAAAACTATGCAGATATTATCATTCCTAATGACAGACACAATAATGTTGCAATTGACATAGTTAGAACTGTGATAACAAACAGACTATAAATGACCTTTAAGCAGTTTAGACAAAATAAAGTTGTCAAATTGATTACCAACAGATATGTATTAATTCTTATAGGTTTTAGTATTTGGATGTTGTTTTTTGACGGAAATTCTTATCTTGTTCACAAAGAATTTAATTCTGAAATCAATGAATTAGAGACTGCTATAGAATTTTATAAAAAAAGGATTAAAGAAGATAAGAAGACAATAAATACCCTTCAAGATTCATTACAACTAGAACGGTTTGCAAGAGAGAAATACTTGATGAAAAAAGAAAACGAGGATATTTATTTGATAGAATTTGATACCATAAAGTAATGAGTACTAATTTATTTAATCATTTTAACGGCATCTCCCCTTCTGCTTGGAAGCAAAAAATTCAAGTTGATTTAAAAGGAGCTGACTATAATGAAGCTTTATTGTGGAAAACCGATGAAGGAATTGTTGTAAAACCTTTTTACACCAAAGAAGACAGAGCAAATAATTCTAATAATAACATTGAGTTCAAATTCAACATTTCACAATCTATCTATATCAATGATGAAAAAACTGGTAATTACATCGTTAAAAACGCTTTAGAAAAAGGAGCTAATGCAATAGAGTTTATTGCTGAAAGTCATTTTGATTATAAAAAATTATTGGCAAACATCGATTTAAAAAACGTTCTTCTTTATTTTAGATTTCAGTTTTTAGATGCTTCTTTTAGTAATGAAGTTTCTGATTATGTCAATTCAAATAGTTGCTACATTCAAGTTGATATCATTAACAACCTTGCTCAAAACGGGAATTGGTTTAAAAACTTAAAAGCGGATCATTTAGAGTTTCAAAATATTGTAAAACATTCTAACAACTCTATTGGCATTGACGCTACATTATATCAAAATGCAGGCGCAACTTGCACTCAGCAACTGGCATACGCGTTGGCACACGCAAATGAGTATCTAAATTACTTTGGAATAGAAGTTGCCTCTAAATTCCATTTTAGTTTTGCAATAGGAAGCAATTACTTTTTTGAAATCGCTAAAATTAAAGCATTTAGAATTTTATGGAACGCACTATTAAAAGAATACAATTCTAAAGAGCTAGAAACTCATATATTTACACAACCCTCTACACGTAATAAAACAATTTACGATTATAATGTAAATATGCTAAGAACCACATCTGAATGTATGAGTGCTATTTTAGGAGGAGCAAACACAGTCAACAATCTTTCTTACGATGCTACATATCATAAAAAGAATGAATTTGGAGAGCGGGTTTCTAGAAACCAATTATTAATTCTTCAGCAGGAAAGTTATCTTGAAAGCGCAAATACAATTGCCAACGGATCTTATTATATTGAAAGTATCACCACGCAACTTGCCGAAAAAGCTTTACTAATTTTTAAAGATATAGAAAAAGGTGGCGGATTCATAAAACAGCTAAAAGAAGGTGTAATTCAAAGAAAAATCACAGAAATCGCCAATAAAGAACAAAACAAGTTTAATACAAACGAACTCATTTTATTAGGAACCAACAAGCAACCTAATATTGATGATAAAATGAAAAGCGATATTGAGTTTTATCCTTTTCTTAAAATAAAACCAATTAAAACTCTAGTCTCCCCAATTATAAAAAAACGTTTGGCCGAAGCTTATGAAAAGCAACGCTTAGAAAATGAATAATTTTAAAACATGGGAGTAGAAAAAAAGTTAGTTTATCAATATGAACTAAAACAGAAAGCATTAAAAAAAGAAAACCGTAGGTACAAAAAAAGGATTCCTTATTACATTTTCGGATTCATTTTCTTTGGTATAGGGCTAATTTCTTTATTAGACGGAAGAATAGACAATTGTGTTGTGAATGGTTTTAATTTAATTTTAATTGTCACCTCAATCTTTAGTGTAGTTTCCATAGTATATTTAATGATAATCTATATTAAAACGAAAAAGAACACTACTGAAATAAAAGTATTAGGCACCAAAATTTACAAACTGATGAAGCTCTAATAAGCCAAGCATATGAGTAGAAAAAATATTCAAAATATATCATTAAATTCAGCTAAGAATCAACCTAAGAAAAAATTTTTACACGAAGATTTTACAGCTGGTGTTCCTCCATATTTAAGGGGTCCCTATTCTACAATGTATGTTCGTAGACCATGGACAATTAGACAATATGCAGGGTTTTCTACAGCAGAAGAAAGCAATGCTTTTTATAGAAGAAATTTAGCCGCTGGACAAAAAGGATTGTCTGTAGCTTTTGATTTAGCTACTCATAGAGGGTATGACTCTGATCATGAACGTGTACAAGGCGATGTTGGTAAAGCTGGTGTAGCAATTGACTCTGTTGAGGATATGAAAATTTTATTTGATAAAATACCATTGGATGAAATGTCAGTTTCTATGACAATGAATGGAGCTGTTTTACCCATTTTAGCTTTTTATATTGTTGCCGCAGAAGAACAAGGAGTTGCTATAAAAAATCTTTCTGGAACTATTCAAAATGATATTCTAAAAGAGTTTATGGTTCGTAATACCTACATCTACCCTCCTTCTCCATCAATGAAAATTATTGCTGATATTTTTCAATATACCAGCAAGCACATGCCTAAGTTTAATTCTATTTCTATTTCTGGATATCATATGCAAGAAGCTGGCGCAACCGCAGATATTGAATTAGCATACACCTTGGCAGACGGATTAGAATATATTAAAAAAGGAATTGAATCGGGAATGGATATTGACACTTTTGCACCAAGATTATCTTTTTTCTGGGCAATAGGGATGGATCACTTTACCGAAATTGCAAAGATGCGAGCAGCTAGAATGTTGTGGACTAAAATTGTTCAAAAATTCAACCCAAAAAACCAAAAATCTTTAGCTTTAAGAACGCATTGCCAAACAAGCGGCTGGTCTTTAACAGAGCAAGACCCTTTTAACAATGTTGCCAGAACAACAATTGAAGCAATGGCTGCTGCCTTTGGCGGTACGCAAAGCTTACACACAAATGCACTAGATGAAGCAATTGCTTTACCTACAGACTTCTCGGCTAGAATTGCCAGAAATACACAAATATATTTACAAGAAGAAACTAAAATCACCAAGACAGTAGACCCTTGGGCTGGAAGTTATCATGTAGAACAATTGACAGAAGATATTGCCAATAAAGCATGGAAGTTAATTCAAGAAATTGAGGAATTAGGCGGAATGACAAAAGCCATTGAAAAAGGAATTCCGAAAATGCGTATTGAAGAAGCTGCAGCAAAAAAGCAAGCAAAAATTGATAGTGGACAAGATGTTATTGTTGGCGTAAATAAATACCAGTTAAAAGAAGAAGACCCTTTGCATATTTTAGAAGTTGATAATGAAGCTGTACGTCTATCTCAAATTGAACGTTTAGAATCTATTAAAGCAACAAGAGATGCTCATAAAGTCAAACAAACTCTTACTAATTTAACAACAGCTGCCGAATCAAGTGAAGGAAATTTATTAGATTTAGCAATTAAAGCAGCGAAAGAAAGAGCTACATTAGGTGAAATTTCTGATGCATTGGAAATTATTTTCGGAAGACATAAAGCTGTTCATAAAACCATATCTGGCGTGTATAGTAAAGAAATAAAAGAAGACCCTTTGTTTAAAAAAGCAACAGAATTAGCAAATAAATTTGCTGAGCTAGAAGGAAGACGCCCAAGAATTATGATTGCTAAACTAGGACAAGACGGTCATGATCGTGGCGCAAAAGTAGTTGCAACTGGATATGCCGATCTCGGTTTTGATGTAGATATTGGCCCTTTATTTCAAACACCTAAAGAAGCGACCAAACAAGCCATAGAAAATGATGTTCATATTTTAGGAATTTCTTCATTAGCCGCAGGTCACAAAACCTTAGTACCGCAAGTTATTGAAGAACTAAAACAATACGGGCGAGAAGACATTATGGTAATTGTAGGTGGTGTAATTCCTGCACAAGATTACCAGTTTTTATTTGACGCGGGTGCTGTTGGTGTTTTCGGTCCTGGAACAAAAATTTCTCAAGCTGCAATAGACATGCTTACCATTTTAATTGATAGTGTCGCTGAATAGTTTGACTTGGTTAACTGATTATTGATGTAAGTAATAGTAAATGCAATCGTATTTAATTCTTTGAAACACCCAAAATATCAGGGTTCTTTATTTTATTTTCTCATCCATATTCTCTATTTAAAAAACAAGGATTTCCAATCGGTTATTCAAGCATTTATCCGTAAATTTGCTCAGTTTTACACATAGGCAATTTTACAATGAAAAAAATCTTTAACATCCTGTATTCAACCCGTTTAACGGCTGTCTTATTTTTCTTATTTGCAACATCAATGGGAGTTGCTACTTTTATAGAAAACGATTTTGGAACACAAACTTCTAAAGCTTTAGTATACAACACCTGGTGGTTCGAAGCAATCATGCTCTTTTTTGTACTCAACTTTTTTGGTAACATTTTTAGATATCGCTTATACAAAAAAGAAAAATGGGCTGTATTGTTATTTCATACATCATTTTTATTAATCCTTATTGGAGCTGGAGTAACGCGTTATATAGGCTACGAAGGGATTATGGTTATTGAA
>JAESTN010000241.1 GCA_016763595.1 Flavobacteriaceae bacterium
TACTTACAAGTCTACTATTGATAAAACAACAGGATTTGGACATGATGGTACTGTTTGGGTAATAGATAACACAATCAAATACACATTAACGGCTGCAGATTATACATTAGTTGGTAATGGTAATTACGGAAACTTTGATGTTAGAACAGGTAGAGATGAAGAGACTGAAGCTTCTAGAATAGCTAAAATCAATACAATTCTATTAAACAACTTTCCAAATGATGCTGCTGGACAAAAATACATTGTCTCTTACAACATTTATAATGGAGCTAATGGCGTTTGGCAATTAGCTGTTATTAAAACTGGAGGAGCTTACGTTAAGCAATAACTCTAAATAGTTAACTATTTTAAAAACCACCTCAATTGAGGTGGTTTTTTTATTTAAAACGGTAGCGCTAGAAATAAAACGAAACGAAACAACTAATTCGTTGTTATCTGCTGAAAATCAAGAACAAATTAACAAATCTTTACCTCTAGAACCTGAAAATTTTCTTAAATTTGTTCGCTATCAAAAAATGAAAAAGAAAATATTTTAATTAAAAAATCTCGAATATGATTAAAAAATTACTTTCTCTATGTTTTCTGTTGTTCATTACATTTATTTCGTTTTCTCAAGAAGCCTACTACAATGGTATTGAATTTTTAAACTTAAGTGGAACCCCTTTAAAAACGGCCTTAGCCACAAGAATTACTACTACACATACAACGCTTCTTTCTTATACCCCTGGTGTATGGGAAGCAAGTAAAACAACAGACCTCAACCCAAGTAATACTGGACAAGTAATCTTAATTTATGGATGGGAAGATGGAAATGACACTGACATTACGAATGATAAATTTAGAGACAAAAGTTTACAAGATAATGGTTCGAATGGAAATTATGTATGGAACCGTGAGCATGTTTACTCAAAATCTCTTGGAAACCCAAATTTAGGAACTTCAGGCCCTGGAGCTGATGCTCACCATTTAAGACCTGCAGACAGATCAAGAAATACTGAAAGAAGTAATTTGCCCTTTGCAGAAGGATCTGGAAACTCTACTAAAGTAAATTCTGGAACTGCATGGTATCCTGGTGACGAATGGAAAGGTGATGTTGCTAGAATGATGATGTATATGTACGTTCGTTATGGAGATGTTTGTTTACCAACAGTTGTTGGTGTTGGTAATAGTGGCTCTACCCCAGATGCCATGATTGATTTGTTTTTAAAATGGAATGTAGAAGACCCTGTTTCTGATTTAGAAAAAGGACGTAATACCTTTCATGCAAACACCTCTAATACCTATGCACAAGGAAATAGAAATCCGTTTATTGACAATCCATACTTAGCAACTCGTATATGGGGTGGAGATGATGCACAAGATTTATGGGGTATTTTTGTTAGTGGAGATTCTGATGCGCCTACTACTCCAACCGATGTTGTCGCTAGCAATCAAACAACAACTACCATAGACTTATCATGGACAGCCTCTACTGATAATGTTGCGGTAACTGGCTATAATATTTACTTTGATGGTTCTCTAAAAACACAAACGAATACTATATCAACTCAAATTACAAACTTGACACCAGGAACTTCTTACGCTATCGAAATAGAAGCAAAAGATCAGTACAACAATAAATCTGCGAAAAGCACCGCAATAAACAGCGCTACAACTACCGATACTACTGCGCCGTCAATACCAACGAATCTTGTTGGTGCTAATATTTCTGGAACGGGCTTTAAACTCTCTTGGACAGCATCTACAGATGATACTGCGGTAACCGGTTATGATATTTTTGTAGATGGAAACCTTACTATTTCAACCACAAACTTAAATCAAACCATTACAGGCTTGACAATATCAACAACCTATGCAATTACTCTTTTAGCAAAAGATGCCTCAAATAACAAATCTGCACAGAGTTCTGCTATCAATATTACCACAACAGATGGTGTTTCCAACGGAGTAACTGAGCTTTTCTTTTCAGAATATGTAGAGCCAAATGGGGGGAATAATAAAGCATTAGAAATCATGAATGCTTCAACTTCTATTATCAGTTTATCTGGATATTCTATAAAAAAGCAAACCAATGGTTCTGGTGCCTGGGGCGATGAACTTCTTTTAGATAGCGGTACTGTAAAAAACGTAAATTCTAATGAAGTTTTTGTGATAATAAATGGTGCTTCTGATGCAAACGATTTGCTTGACAATGCAGATCTATTAGCCTCTGGATCTCCGTTAAATTTTAACGGGAATGATGCTGTGGGTCTATTTAAAGACGGCGTATTGCTCGATCAAATTGGCGTCTTTGACAATTCTTCTGACTATGCAAAAAATATTACTTTAAGAAGAAAATCAACCATTGTATTTCCAAATACTACTTTTGATCTTAACGAGTGGGATGCTTATCCTGAGAACACATTTGATGGCATTGGTAATCACACAACTACGTTAGCTGTCAATGATTTCGATTTCGCATCTTTTAAAATGTATCCAAATCCTGTGAGTGCAACGACCCTTTTCTTTACAATTGATAAAGAAGCAACGGTTAAGATTTACAATGTACTTGGAGAGTTGGTGAAATCTAAAACAATTTCAAATAGTAATAATAAAATCAATATTGCAAATTTGGTTAAAGGTATTTACCTTGTTAAGGTAAAAACTGAAAATAGTTTTATTACCAAAAAAATAATAAAGCTATAATCTTTTAAAAAACTTATCAAAAAGACAGCTCAGTTGAGCTGTTTTTTTTTGATTAAAATGATTACTTTTACAGCAACTATAAAAACGATCATATCATGATGAAAGAAATTCATTCATATTGGGCATATTTAGTAATACTAATGCTTGCTTTTGCGCTTGTAAATGCAGTATTAGGAATCACTAAAAAAAGAAATTTCACAGACAAAGATGTGCGTATCGGTTTATTTACCTTAATCGTATCACACTTACAACTGTTAATTGGCTTAGGATGGTATTTTATGAGTCCTGCATATAAAGCATTAAAAGCAGACAGTGCTGCTGTAATGGGGAATTCAATGGCTAGATTATTGGCTATAGAACATCCATTAATGATGATAATAGCAATTGCATTAATTACAATTGGTTGGTCTAAACACAAAAAGAAAACAGAAGACGTCGCAAAGTTTAAAACATTTGCAATCTTTTACGGATTGGCATTACTATTAATTTTATCAAGGATTCCTTGGAGTCAATGGTTGCAATTCTAAAAATAAATCATCCTAAGTTTTCTTAGGATTTTTTACATGCTGAAATGAAAATTTTAAGTCACATACTATCACCTCTTTTTATATTCACTTTTTTATTGATTTTAGTGGTTCTCCACCCATTTCAATGGTTAGGTTTAAAAGTATTTGGATATAAAGGACATAAAATAGCGGTTGATGTATTAAACTTTTTTTTAGTAAAGTCCTTATTAATTTTAGGGGTAACAGTAAGTTTAAAGAATGAACACGACTTACCTAAAGGAGCTTCATTAATATTTGTATCTAATCATCAAAGCACTTTTGACATCCCTCCTTTTGGGTTGTTTTTTAAAAAATACCATCCGAAATTTGTTTCAAAAATCGAATTAGGAAAAGGAATCCCCAGTGTTTCTTTTAATTTAAGACATGGAGGCGCTGCATTAATCAACAGAAAAGATGCAAGACAAGCATTGACTACTTTAGGTAAATTTTCAAAAAACATCAATAAAAATAAATGGGGAGCTATTATTTTTCCTGAAGGAACTAGAAGTAGAAACGGAAAACCTAAAAAGTTTTCCACTAGTGGTTTAAAAATGATCACAAAATACAACCCTGATGGTTATATTGTACCTGTAACAATAAACAATTCTTGGAAAGTATTTAAGTATGGTAAATACCCTTTAGGTATTGGAAGCCCAATAACATTTACCACACACAAACCAATAAAAATAGATTCTTTACCGTTTGATGAATTAATAAAAGAAACGGAAACAGCAATTATAACACACATAAAATAAATATAGATATGTCATTACAAAACATCAGAAAAGAGGTTATGCATACTTTAGAGAGTAACATAGACTCGTTTGTAGATAAATTTCTAATTACTCCAGAAA
>JAESTN010000242.1 GCA_016763595.1 Flavobacteriaceae bacterium
AATCCATCATCATTAACTTTTTATTAATTGTTTTTGTTGTTCCTGTAAAGTAGCTAACATTTTATCTGAATCTACTAAATATTTAGTCTTAGGAAAATTTCTTTTTAACTTTTCGTATGCTTTAATTGCAGCTTTTATACGCACTGGTTTCTTTCTAATAGAGCTTCTTAATGCTAAATCGTGAGCTGCTTTAAGTCTATAGTACAATGCTTCTTCTTTAAACTCTGACCCTAAATAATCTTCTAATAAATTATCAAAGGCCTGTATTGCAGCTGTATAGTTTCTTGCAGGATCATAATCTGCAGTTGTATAATACACCTTTGCGATTTCAAAAGCTTTCTTCTGTAATTTATAGCGAATCTCTTTATAATACTTATTTGCATCTGGCATCCTTTTAGAATCTGGATACCCATCTATAAAAGATTGAAAAGCATTTAACGCTTTATTTGTATCTATAGGATCTAAACTAAATACCGGAGAAGCCAACATATAGCTATATGCTGATAAATACGCTGCTTCTTCTTTTTTAGAACTCTTTGGATAATTCTGTGTAAATCTATTAAAATAATAGCCCGCTAAATCATAGTTTTTTGTATTAAAATTAGATTGAGCAATCATATACTGAATTCTCTCCATTTGAGGTTTACCGCTATACGCAGCCGTAACTTTCTCAAATAAACTTAAGGCTTTATTATACTTCTTTGCTTCGTATTGTTTGGTAGCCATAGCGTATTGTTCTTCTACGGTTCCTTTATTCAATACTTTTTGATACTCACCACAAGAAGTAAAAAGTAATCCTATAACAGCAATATATATTAAATTCTTCATTTTAAACATTTGGCAAAAATAGTGATTAATTATGGATTATTAAAACGATTTTAACACGGTAAAATTGTTAAGTGCAAGAAACCATAAAAACCCTTAAATGATTCTTATTATTTTACTAAAAGTTTGTTAATCTTAAACTTGTGGTGGCGTTGGTTTTGTAATCAATTGTTTGATGTCATTATCAAACAAATAAAACCCTCCTTTATCGTCTCCAATTAAATTGATTTTATCTAAAATATTTCTAGCCAACGCTTCTTCTTCTATTTGCTCTGAAACATACCATTGTAAAAAATTATGAGTTGCATAATCTTTTTCTTGTAATGATACATCTACCAAATCATTAATTGTTTTAGAAACCATTACTTCATGATTAAATAAATTTTGAAACATGTCTTTAAATGATCCAAATTCTGTTGGAGGAGCAGAAAGTTGAGAAACTATTGCATGCCCGCCACGTTCATTGATAAATTTAATCAGCTTTAGCATATGTTCTCTTTCTTCATCAGAATGCGCGTACATAAATTGAGAAACCCCTTCAAAACCTAGGTTTTCTGCATAAGACGCCATCGCTAAATAAACCTGTGATGACTCTGCTTCTATTGTTACTTGCTTATTTAATGCTTCTTCTATCTTTTTTGACAACATATCTTTTTAATTAAAAATTGTATACAAAATTAGTGATTTCTTTTTGTAATTCGTCAGAAGCTTTCACTAAAGGTAAACGAACCTCATCAGAAGTAATATTAAGTTGCTGTAAAACAGCTTTTATCCCTGCTGGATTATTTTCTGCAAAGATTAAATCTATTACCTTCATTAATCGAAAATGTTGTTGATATGCTTCGGTTGCTTTTCCTTGCAAACCTAAGTTAATTAAAGAAGAAAACTCTTTAGGAAATGCTTGACCAATAACCGAAATTACTCCAGAGGCTCCTGCTAATGTTACTGTTAACGCCAAATCATCATCACCAGAAATAATTAAAAAATCTGCAGGCTTGTTTTTTATCAATTCTAAATATTGTTGCACATTGTTACCCGCTTCTTTAACAGCAATCACATTTTTAAAATCATTTGCCAAACGAATTGTTGTTGCAGGCTCCATGTTTTTTGCTGTTCTACCTGGAACATTGTATAAAATAATTGGCTTTGGGCTCGCCAAAGAAATTGCCTTAAAATGCTGATAAAACCCTTCTTGAGTCGGTTTACTGTAATACGGAGCTACAGACAGTATCCCATCAATTTCTGTTAAATCTTCAGTTTGTAATTCATGTACCACTGACGCCGTATTATTCCCGCCTATTCCTAAAACCAAAGGGACCCTTTTGTTATTCACTTTCGCGATAACCTGTATAATCTCTCTTCTTTCTTCTTTAGTTATAGTTGCACTTTCTCCAGTTGTCCCATTAATAACCAAATAATCTATGCCGTTATCAATATTAAACTCAACCAATTTCATTAAGGCTTCAAAATCAACTGTTTTATCTGATTTGAATGGTGTAACTAGTGCAACTCCGGTACCGACAAATTTCTGCATTATTCTTCTATTTAATTTTATGTGTACAAATTTATAGCTTTATTAAGTGAATTAACTAGTATAGTAAAGTTAAAATTGCTCTAAAAACAAATTACAACTAAATAAACTGAACTGTTATATTTTAAACTGGATGTTATATTTTATGTAGTAATTCTAAATATTTTTTAATCACTTCCATAAAACTATCAATATTATTAGGTTGTTCATTCACCACTAAATCGTACAATTTATCATTCACTTTTGCAAAACCTATTTTAAAAGTTGCAGTAGATTTTAAAGCAGCAAACTCTAAATACACATTTCTATCATTAAAATACCCTATTAATAAATCAAATGGGTTTTCCAAAAAACTCTCTAAACTAGGATCTTTTACTTTCCCGCTCCAATCAAAATCTTTTTCCGTAAAATGGTTATAGCTAATTGAATCTGATTTTTTAAACGTTCTAAAAGCATAGATATGAACATTTCTCACAGATTTAAAATTGCTTTTTATTTCCTTTACAATATCCAACTCAAAAGAAAACTTATCCGTAGTTATAATTGCTACAGAATGAATCTCTTTAGAAACTGGCGTTCTAGTATCAGGGGTCTTATTTAACCTTTTTTGAATTTTTTTTTTAAAAAGTTGTTCTTTAAGTTTTGCTAATAGCATAAAGTTCTATTTGGTAAAATTGTATATTCGTTCTTCACAAATTTAACTAAAAAAAATGTTTACAACATTTAAAAATATTGTTTTCCTTTTTTGCTTTAGCATCTTGCTCTTTTCCTGTAAAGAAGACACTTATGTTGTTTCCAAGGTAACTACTAAGACCCTCCCTGTAGATGCAACAATTACTTCAGCAAATAGCATAACCAAAACCATTGCACCCTATAAAGAGAAAATGATTAAAGAGATCAATACAGTACTCTCTTACGCACCAAAAGATTTAACAAGAACAGACGGAAAACTAGAAAGTAGTTTAGGTAATTTATTAGCTGATTTAACATTTAAAAGAGCCAATCCTATTTTCAAAAAACAAACAGGTAAAAACATTGATTTCTCAATGTTCAATTTTGGTGGTATAAGAGCTGGAATCCCCGCAGGAAGTGTACGCAATAAAAATGCTTTCGAATTGATGCCTTTTGAAAACATCTTAGTAGTTGTTGAGTTAAGCGGACAAAAAATAGCCGCGTTAATTGCCTATTTAATAAAAAGTAACACCGCACATCCCATATCAAAAAATATGGAGTTAACGATTACAAAAAATGGATATCAACTATACATAAACAATAAAAAATTTGACAGCAACAAAAGCTATTTTGTATTGACTTCTGATTATTTGCAAAGTGGTGGAGATAATATGACCTTTTTTAAAAACCCTATACAGCGCGTTAGTTTAGAATATAAAATGAGGGATGCAATTGTTGACTATTTCAAGAGTGTAGACACTTTAAGGAGTCGTTTAGATCAACGTTTTAAAAGAAATTAAAATGGATAGAAGAAAATTTATACAGCAATCAACCGCCGCAGCTTCTTTAACTGCAATTGGAGGGCTAACATTCCCTTCTTTTACAACAAAAAAGAAGAAACATATTACCATTTTACATACCAATGACACACATAGCCATTTAGAACCTTTTGACGCTTCTCACTATAAATATGCAAATAAAGGCGGGGTTGCAAGACGCGCAACTTTGGTTGAAAACATCAGAAAAGAAAATCCAAACACCTTACTTTTTGATGCTGGAGATATTTTTCAAGGAACCCCATATTTCAATTATTTCGGAGGAGAATTAGAATTCAAATTAATGAGCATGCTAAAATATGATTTGGCAACTTTGGGAAATCATGATTTTGACAATTCGATTGATGGGTTCTACAAACAATTACCAAACGCAAAATTTAATTTTGTCTCTGCCAATTACGACTTTAAAAACACCATTTTAGACACACATGTAAAACCATATCAGATCTTTATAAAAGATGGGATTAAAATTGGAGTTTTTGGACTAGGAATTAAGCTAGAAGGTTTGGTGCAACCAAAATTATATAAAGAGACCAATTATTTAGACCCGATAGAAATCTCTCAAGATATGAGTAGAATTTTAAAAGAGGATGAAAAATGTGATTTAGTTATCTGCCTTTCCCATCTTGGTTACCATTACAATAACAATCCAAACATGATTTCTGATTTAAACCTCGCAAAGGCTACTAAATATATTGATTTAATTATTGGCGGACACACACATACATTCTTACCAAAACCTACCCTAGTTAAAAATAGTATTGATAAAAATATGTTAGTCAACCAAGTTGGCTGTTACGGAATAAACGTAGGTAGAGTTGATTTTTATTTTGATAAAGAAAACAATACCGTTTCACAAGGAAATACAATTTTAGTGTAAGGCTCAAAAAAAACCATCGTCTAAAACTGCAAATCAATTTAGAAAATGAAAAAATACCTTCCTGTTTTTTTAAAACTAATTGCAGCAGTAATTATGTTGCAAACCTTATTTTTTAAATTTTCCGGGGCTCAACAAAGCATCGATTTATTCACAATATTAGCTCAAGAAAATGAAGCGCTGTTGAGAATTGGAACCGGTATTTTAGAACTTATTGCTGCTGTTTTATTATTTACACCTAGAAGAACATGGCTAGGAGCATTGTTAACCGTTGGACTAATGGGAGGAGCAATACTATCTCACATAACAATTTTAGGAATTGTACACAATAATGATGGAGGCCTATTATTTACTGGTTCAGCCATCACATTTCTTGCTGGATCAATATTACTATTACTACATAAAAAAGAAATCCCTTTTATAGGAAAAAAATAAATGTAAGCTTTGAATTTGTTCTCAAACGCAAGGCGGTTTCAGTGCAAGAAACCGTCTTTTTATTTTACGGGAATTGACTTTACAATCATCGCTTTACAGATAAGAAATTGTGCGAATATATAAGTAATCATAATGGTTACTCCATACAACTCATTCGGTTCATAAAACTTGTTTAATGCAATTAAACTATCTGATAGAATAAAAAGAATTGCA
>JAESTN010000243.1 GCA_016763595.1 Flavobacteriaceae bacterium
GGTTCGAAACCAAAAACAGGTTGGATATATATCAATAGGTAAAATGGAGTTAACAAAAACGAATCAACATAGTTCAATGAAACGATCTTTTAAAATATTTGCTATCACAATAATTGTTCTTTCTGCAACAATAACAAATAGCTTCGGACAACAAGACCCAGAATACACGCAGTATATGTATAATACTATGAGTATAAATCCGGCCTATGCAGGTTCTACAGGGAATTTTAGTATGGCAGTATTAGCGCGTTCACAATGGCTAGGAATAGCGGGTGCACCAAAAACACAAACATTAAGTTTTCATACACCAATTAATTACAGTGGAATTGGGATTGGAATGAATATTATTAATGACAAACTTGGCCCTTCGCAAGAGGTATATTTTGACGCCAATGTTTCCTATACAGTTCAAACAAGTAGTACCGGGAATTTGGCATTTGGATTGCGGGTTGGAGGTAGATTACTAAGCCTTGATTGGACAAAAGGAAGATATCAAACTCCAGGAGATGTTGTTTTTAATCAAAATATTGACAATAAATTTTTACCAACATTGGGTGCCGGATTGTATTATCATACTGATAAATGGTATGCAGGCGTATCTGTTCCAAATTTTTTAAGAACCGAGCACTATAATGATTTTATAGAATCTACTGCTGTAGAAAGACTGCATTACTTTTTTATCGCAGGGTATGTATTTGATATCAATGAAAATATAAAATTTAAACCTGCAGCAATTGCTAAAGTAGTTTCTGGAGCGCCTCTCTCTATAGATCTATCAGCTAATTTTTTGTTTCATGAAAAATTTACTGTAGGAATGGCATATAGATGGGATGATTCTGTAAGCGGATTGTTGGGTTTTCAGATTTCTGAGAATCTAAATATTGGTTATGCATATGATTTAACAACTTCTAATTATAGAAATTATAATTCGGGAACACATGAAGTAATGTTAAGATTTGAAATACTAAAAGCACCTAAATTAAAATCTCCAAGATTCTTTTAAAACAGGCAGATATGAAAAAATATATAACAGTTGTATTGCTACTATCGTTAACCGCATCTTTTGGACAAAGAAAATACAGCGCAGATAAATACTATGAAGAATTTGCCTACGTAAAGTCGGCAGAATTGTACAAGAAAATAGTTCAAAAAGGAGATAGTACGAAACATGTGCTATCAAGGTTAGGAGATTCCTATTACTTTAATTCCAATACCAAAGAAGCAGAAATTTGGTATAAAAAATTGTTTCAGAATTATAAAAATGACAGCATTTCTGAGTTGTATTATTTTAGATATGCACAGAGTTTGAAAAGTAATGGAAATTACAAAGAATCTGATGCATGGCTTTTAAAAATGAATTCCATTCGATCTAATGATAGTAGAGTGAGTTCGCTAGTAAACCAGCCTAACTATGTGAATAAATACTTGAATGTAACGCAGAAATTTGTAAAGATTCATAACTTATCTAGCAATAGTAAGTATTCAGATTATGGTGCTTTTTCAATGGGAAATAAGGTGCTGTTTTCATCAACAAGACCAAAATTAAATACGACTGATGCTCAAATTTATGTATGGAATGAGCAACCCTATTATAATGTATACCAAGCTGAACGAGTAATTTTCAGTACTGATAAAAACATCAATTTTAGTGATTTAAAATCTGTGAAAAAGCTAATGGATATAAGCAGTCCATATCACGATGCTTCTGCAATTCTTACCAAAGATGGCAATACCATGTACTTTACCAGAGACAATTATGATGGAAAGAAATTGCAAAATGACGAGAACAAAGTTACGCATCTTAAGTTGTATACTGCAAAATTGATAGATGGGGTTTGGAGTGGTATTAAAGAATTGCCTTTTAATAGTGATGCGTATTCTACCGGTCATCCAGCATTGAGTTTGGATGAGAAAACCTTGTTTTTTACCTCAGATATGCCTGGAGGATTTGGAGCTACAGATATTTATAAGGTCGCAATTAAACCAAATGGTGCTTTTGGGGAACCTAAAAATCTAGGAAACACAATTAATACTGAAGGAAATGAAATGTTTCCATTTGTAGGAAGTGATCGCCAGATGTATTTCTCATCAAACGGACATATTGGGCTTGGAGGCTTGGATGTTTTTAAAATCAACCTAGAAGTAGCGAATGATAAAGTTATCAACTTAGGATCACCAATTAACAGCCCAAAAGATGATTTTTCTTTTACCGTTAATTATGAAGATAAAATAGGCTATTTCTCATCAAATAGAACAGGTGGAAAGGGAGATGATGATGTGTATTCTTTTGTTGTTAAAGACAAACCGCCAGTGTGTAAACAACAAATTGAAGGGGTGGTTTTTAACAAGATTACCAATCAATTGTTGGCCGGTGCTAAGGTGTATTTAACAAATCTAAATAATGTAAAAATAGACAGCATGTTGGTTGGAGAAACAGCCATGTTTAAATTCAATGCAATGTGTAATACTGCCTATAAAGTAATTGCAGAAAAACAATATTTTATACCTGATTACAGCGTTTTTAGTACCCCGAAAATTAGTGGTGTAACTGAAGTTAAACTAGAGTTAGAGATACAAAAGGATTTTGCCTATTCTAGTAATGGGGAGCTTGTGATTAATATTAATCCAATTTATTTTGATTTTGATAAATCAAATATTCGAATTGATGCTTCTGTAGAATTGGATAAAGTTGTGTCAATAATGAATAAGTATCCAGCATTGATAATTCGATCAAGCTCTCATACCGATTCAAGAGGAAATGATGCCTATAACATATTATTGTCTTCAAGAAGAGCGATTTCAACCGTAAAATATATTGTTTCGAAAGGAATCGCAGGAACAAGAATTAGCGGCAAAGGTTTTGGTGAAACAGAACTGGTGAATACCTGTTCAAATGGAGAAAACTGTACAGAAGAGGAACATCAATTAAACAGAAGAACAGAATTTGTAATTATTAATATTGGTCGTTTAGGGAATCTAAAGGAATTGCCAAAAACACACAAAGTAAGAAGAGGAGATACCTTATATTCAATTGCGAAATCAAATAACTTAACATTGAAAATGCTGATGGAGCTAAATCAATTAAAAGAATTAAAAATTTATGAAGGACAACTATTAAAACTCAAATAGAATCTTTTTTTCACAGAATTCGAACACCTCTTAGTAAAAGAGGTGTTTTTTTATGCAATAAACTCGCTAAATCATAGAAAATCCGTAATTTCGCACATCGATTATATAGAAGGAAAAAATGAGTACGAAATTTACTGAATATAAAGGACTTGACTTACCAAAAGTAGCAGATGAAATCTTACACTATTGGGAAGAAAACAACATCTTTGAAAAGAGTGTAACAACACGTGAAGGAAAAGAGCCATTTGTGTTTTTTGAAGGGCCACCTTCAGCAAACGGTTTGCCTGGTGTTCACCATGTATTGGCTCGTGCGATTAAAGACATTTTTCCTCGATATAAAACAATGAAAGGATTCCAAGTAAAGCGTAAAGCTGGTTGGGATACCCATGGGTTACCTGTAGAATTAGGTGTAGAAAAAGAATTGGGAATTACCAAAGAAGATATCGGGACAAAAATTACGGTAGAAGAGTACAACGAAGCCTGTAAAAAAGCAGTAATGCGTTATACTGATATTTGGAATGATATGACCCGAAAAATTGGCTATTGGGTAGATATGGAAGATCCATACATTACCTATAAGTCAAAATATA
>JAESTN010000244.1 GCA_016763595.1 Flavobacteriaceae bacterium
ATAACATTATTATTTTATGTAAATTTTTCATTTATTAAAACTGCTTACTCTTTAAAGACGAAGAATTTTAACAAATGTTACAATTTATTTAAGATTTTTTTAACTTTTATAAATTAGGAACAATAAATTGAATCGCTTTTTTTATAATTGATACTTCAACTGAACCTGAATCTATTAACTCACCATCTGCTTGAATAAATGGTTTTTCTATTGTAGATGTTGGCGTAACTTTTATGGAATCTGTTTTATAGGTTGTTACTTTTTTATGATGTACAATGTTACCATTGTATAATTTTGGAAGATTTATAATTAAATCCAATAAGGTTAAATTTTTAGCAATTGTAATATCTATTAAACCATCAGAAGGGTTTACATCTTTAGTAAACTGCATTCCGCCACCAGAAAATTTACAAATACCAAATATAGTCATCAAACATCTTTCTTCTAGTATTTGGTTATTGATTTCAATCTTAAAATCTACTTTTTTATAAAGTAATAATCCATAAATACCACTTAATAGATAAGCTATAGCACCAAATTTTTTTAGTTTTTTTAATTTATTAACAACATAACCATCGTACCCTATACCCGCAACATTATTAAAATATATATTCGTGTTATTTTCTGTTGTTAATTTACCAACATCTTGCAATACAGAAGTACCTTTTTTTATGATTAAAATAGATTTTTCTATATTTGCAGGAATATTATAAGTTTTTACCCAATCATTTCCAGTACCAATAGGTATTACTGCGAGTTGTATAGTATTTGTTTCAACTCTATTTTGAGACATTATTCCGTTCACTATATGATGTAAAGTACCATCTCCACCAACAGAAATTATTTTAGTAAATCCATTGTTAATAGCATGCTGTGCCAATTCACTTTCGTGTTTTGAATACTCAGTAAATGCAAAAGAAAACCGAATACCATGGTTTGTTAATAAAGTTGAAATATGTTGCCAACTTTTTTTTGATTTTCCGTTTCCAGAAGTAGGATTCACTATTAAAAACCAATCAGTATTCATAAATTATAAATTAAAAGAGCAGCAAAATACAAAATAGAATTGATAACAATTATTTAATCAATTTTATATATAAATAGTTGTATTTTGCTTTCAATAAAACAAGAAAGACAGATGTCGAAGAAAAAAAATCAATTTTATAAAAAGAAAGGAAAAATATTAAAAGATTTAACCAGAAATATATTTAAAGTATTAAACGAAAATGCTACGTTATCTTATAACTATAAGCAAATAGCATCAAAAATGAACATTTCCGATACGGATGGAAAAACTCAAATACTAAAAAAATTAGCTGAATTAACAGCAACTAAGAAGATTAAAGAAACAGACAGAGGGAAGTTTCAAATTAATATTGAAAGAAAATACAGTATTGGTACTTTAGATGTTACTTCTAATGGAAATGCATATTTTATTTCAGACGAATTTGAAGATGATATTTTCATTCCTTCCATTAATTTAAATAAAGGATTACATCAAGATACGGTAAAGGTATATACCTATAACAAAAGAGGTGGTAAAAAACTAGAAGCAGATGTTGTAGAAGTTTTAGAACGTGCAAAAACAGAATTTGTAGGTGTTTTACAGTTGAATAAAAACTTTGGTTTTGTAATATCTAACAACCAAAAAATGTATGTTGATATTTTTATATCTCAGAACAAATTGAATGGAGCAGAAGATGGAGATAAAGTAGTAGCTACACTTACAGATTGGCCGGCAAATTCTAAGAACCCATTTGGGAAAATTACAACTGTTTTAGGTAAACCTGGTGATCACAATACAGAAATGCATTCTATTTTATTAGAATATGGTTTGCCGTACGAATTTCCAAAAGAAGTTGAAGAAGTGGCAGAAAATCTATCGATTGAAATTACTAAAGAAGAAATTTCGAAGCGTAGAGATATGCGTGGCGACTTAACGTTTACAATAGATCCAAAAGACGCAAAAGATTTTGATGATGCCTTGTCATTTACTAAACTAGAAAATGGAAACTACGAAATAGGAATTCATATTGCAGATGTTTCTCATTATTTAGAAGAAAAAACAATTTTAGATGATGAAGCTTATGAGAGAGCAACATCAGTTTATTTAGTAGATAGAGTAGTACCAATGTTGCCTGAAAAGTTATCAAACGGAGTTTGTTCTTTACGTCCAAATGAAGAAAAATTAACCTTTTCTGCAGTGTTTGAAATCAATGAAAAAGCACAGGTAATAAACAAATGGTTTGGAAGAACTGTTACCTATTCAGATCAACGTTTTGCCTATGAAGAAGCACAATCTATTATAGAAAATTGTACTTTATCAGAATTGAAAGAATACCAAATGCCATTAGATATTTCTATTATTGATGCTGAATATATGGTGTCTAAAGAAATTGTAGAAGCAACCTTAAAATTAGATGAACTGGCTAAAAAAATGCGTAAAAAACGTATGAATGCTGGAGCAATTTCTTTTGATAGAGTAGAAGTGAAGTTTGATTTAGATGAAGATGCAAATCCTTTAGGTGTATTTTTTAAAGAATCTAAAGATGCTAATAAATTAATTGAAGAGTTTATGTTATTAGCAAATAGAAAAGTGGCAGAATTTATAGGTGTAGAAAAAGGAAAACCAAGTAAAAATACATTTATTTATAGAACACATGATGAGCCAAATATAGATAAATTAACCGCTTTACAAGGAATTATTAGCAAGTTTGGATATTCTATAAATACAGAGACAAAAGCATCAATATCTCAATCTTTGAATAAATTATTATCAGATGTACATGGTAAAGCAGAATCAAATATGGTTGAGACTTTAGCTATTAGAACGATGAGTAAAGCAGAATATACAACTCAAAATATTGGGCACTATGGATTGGCTTTTGATTACTACAGTCATTTTACATCACCAATTAGACGATATCCTGATGTAATGACACATAGATTACTGCAACATTATTTAGATGGCGGTAAAACGCCAAAAACAGAGCTATATGAAGAAAAATGTAAACATTCTTCACAAATGGAAGAATTAGCTGCTAAAGCAGAACGATCGTCAATTAAATACATGCAAATTAAATACATGCAAGATCACCAAGATACTGAATTTGAAGGTGTGATTTCTGGTGTTACAGAATGGGGAATTTATGTTGAAATTTCTGAAAATAAGTGTGAAGGAATGGTGCGTATTAGAGATATTAAAAGTGATTATTATATTTTTGATGAAAAACAATATGCGATTATTGGACAATCGACTAAAAAAATGTATCAATTAGGAGATGTTGTAACTGTTAAAGTAAAGAAGACAGATTTAGAACGTAAGCATTTAGATTTTATATTAATTGAGGATTAAATACTGTTTGTCACAATAAAAAAATAAAAAAGTCTTTATACTAGTATAAGGAATATATTAAACACTACATAAAAAGATGAAAAAATATATAGTAAGTATTTTATTTTTACTCTCTATTTCCCTGCATAGTCAGACCACGATAACCAAAACATTAGGAGATTATTCTATCTTAAAAGTGTATAATGGAATTGAGTTAGAATTGATAAAATCAGAAAAACAAGAGCTTGTTATTACGGGAGAAAAATCAGAAAAAGTAAAAGTTAAGAACTCAAATAATACCTTAAAAATTTACTTAAAATTTCCTGAAACTTTAGCAAATGGAAAAGTAAAAATTGTACTGTATTATTCTAAGAATATTAATACTGTTGATGCAAATGAAGGAGCAACAATCACCGCTAAAAATTTTAAACAATCACAGCTAGAAGTTAAAACTCAAGAAGGAGCGTTGATTAATATGGTTATAGAAACAAAACATTTAACTGTTAAATCGGTTTCTGCTGGTGTTGTAAAATTATCAGGAACCACAAAAAACCAGAATGTTGAAGTAAGTGATTCAGGTGTATATCATGGTTATAATTTAAAAGCAACTGATGCTTCAATTATTAGAGCTGCAATAGGTGGTAAAGCAGAGGTAAATGTAGGAGAAACATTAGATGCTAAGATTCGTTTTGGTGGTACAATTTTTTATAAAGGATATCCGGAAGTGTTAAAAACTAAAAAAGTTTTGGGAGGAACTATAGAAGCTAAGAATTAATTAAATGCTTTTTGTATCTTTGCTTCAAAATTAGAAATAATGAATTTACATAATATGGTTTTAATGATTGGAATGCCACAAGTAATAATAATAATTGTGGTTGTTTTATTACTTTTTGGTGGTAGAAAAATTCCAGAATTAATGAAAGGTTTAGGTAGCGGAATTAAGGAGTTTAAAAACGCAGCCAAAGAAGAAGAAGAAGAAAGTAAAGATAAAATAGAAGATAAAAAATAATTTTATTTTTTAGTATAAAATATAAAAACCGGAGTATGTACTCCGGTTTTTTTTATGTAAAATATTTTTAATTTTTAGATTGTCCCCCGATATATCTATGTTAATAAAATTAAAAATACTTTAATTAAAAATGCTACCCTCTAAGGATGAATTGATAATTTATGAATCAAAGATATTAAGAAATAGGTATCAACTTATTTTTTTGTTATGTATAGGCGTGTTTTGGGATAAACGGGAACTTTATTTCCCTATTAAATTCTTTAATAAAGATTTAGGAAAACTTCTAGAGACAGGTATATCAAAAGGAATGTCAGATGATTTTAAAATATACCCTCTTGCGTTTCCTTGAATATCAATAATGTGGTTTGTATTAATAATATATGATTTATGACATCTAATTAATGAACTGTATAACTCTAAATCTTTAGAAATATTGGTTAATGTGTTCCTTAAAATAGATTCCTTTAGTTTGTCATTTTCTTTTGTATAAATACAAGTATAATTTCCTTCACTGGTAATATAAACTAACTCATTTAAGTGAATAGTAAGCTTCTCTTTTTTATTTTTTGAACTTAAAACAAGTGTAGTATTTTTAGGAGTCGGTTTAGAAATAAAACTCTTTTCTTCTTTTATTTTAGCAACTATTTTTTGTCTTTTTTTTCTTGATATTTTTTCATCAATAATATAAAATAAAACCAAAGGAAATGTACCTACAGCTAAAGCATAGTAGATAAAATGGAATACGCTAGCTGTAGGTATATTTTGGTTTTTACTTAATAAACTATATAACCAACAAAAAAATGAAATTGCAATGAAACAATTAAGAGTAAAAAATAAATTTTTTCCAATATTCCATTTTTCATCAGTAAAATAATTTTTAAAAATTATTGGAATAATAAATAAAAAGACTAAAACAACCAAAAAAGAGATACAGCCAAGGGCGATTGTATATTCTAGAGCATCATTAATATGTAAAATAGACAAGTTAAAAGGCCTAAAAACATATAAAAACAAAAAAACAAAAAGTCCAACACATACAGTTGTTTTGAGTCTATATGTGTTGGAAAAATTAAAGTAATAAGGCCTAGCAAACCACGCTAAGATATCAACCATAAAAAATTAAAATTTTATTAAAGCATCAGAAGTTGTTGCTAATTATACACTACCTGATAAACCTACTTTTTCAGGATTTAAATCAACTCCAGCAGTGTCTTTTATTCTTTTTTAGCTTTACGAGATGAATTTTCAATTGTATTGGCAGCAACCAAACTAGTTACCATATCGTTTAGCATAGAACTAGCAGCATTAGGATTGTTGGGTAGTAAAATTAAGTTACTATTAGTACCAGCACCAATAGACTGTAAAGTGTCGTAATGTTGGGTAATTACAATTAAAGCAGACGCTTCTTGAGAGTTGATTCCTGCTCTATTTAATACATCTACTGATTCTTCTAAACCACGAGCAATTTCTCTACGCTGGTCTGCAATACCTTTACCCTGTAAGCGTTTACTTTCGGCTTCCGCTTTTGCACGTTCTACAATTAAAATACGTTGCGCATCACCTTCATATTGTGCAGCAGTTTTTTCTCTGTCAGCTGCATTAATTCTATTCATTGCCTCTTTTACCTGAGAGTCTGGGTCTATATCTGTTACTAAGGTTTTAATGATGTCAAAGCCATAGTTAATCATTGCTTCTTGCAATTCTGATTTTACAGCAATTGCAATATCATCTTTTTTCACAAAAACATCATCTAATTTCATTTTTGGAACCTCAGCACGTACTACATCAAATACATAAGAGGTAATTTGATCATGTGGATATTCTAACTTATAAAATGCATCATACACTTTGGTTTTAATAATAACATATTGAACAGATACTTTTATTTTGGTAAATACATCATCTAGTGTTTTAGTTTCAACAAT
>JAESTN010000245.1 GCA_016763595.1 Flavobacteriaceae bacterium
AAAAGTGATCAGAAATTTTGGACCAATTCCCGTTAACTAATTTATATAGTTGGCTATATCCCGCATACATTTCACCTTTACTGTTAGAAACTAAAGGGGTTACCCATCTACCTCCACTATCACCTGGTCCTGTTTCTGCTGTTGGAGCTCCTACTGAGCCTTGTCTAGTTAATCCTCCATCAGCTGTTTCATATAATGAACCACCATATTGAATAAAACCAAAATAATTATCAGGGTTTAAAGAGTTAATAGCACAGTCCATTCCATCTGCTCCAAAATAATTACTCCATTTATTATCTTTATAAGCATAGCCACCATTATCTTGTAGTCCACCAACAATATTCCCTGAATTTTGTTTAGATACAGAAATTTTGTAGAATTGACTTATGGCTAAGTTTTCTGTTAAATCGGTGAATTTAGCTCCATGATTTGTAGAGACATATACGCCTCCATCAGTACCCGCAAAGAACTTACCATTAATAAAACTTAAAAAATGAATATCTGCATGTGTATATGAATCTGCAGTTGGTGAGCTCCAGTTGTTCATTTTTGAGAAATTATTTCCGCCATCAACAGATTTCCAAATATTTAGAACACCTACATATAGAATATTAGGATCGCTATCTGACACAGTAAATGCTAGGTCATACCACGCTTGTGAACTTTCAAATATATCATCAGTTTCGGCAGTCTTTGCAAAAGTAATACCACTGTTTGTGCTTTTATAGATTCCAATAAAAGCGTTGCTTTCTTTTACAGATCCATCATCTTTTAAAATATTTCCAGAACTAACAAAATAGACGTAATTAGTATTTGCAGGAGTAACATTTAGAGCTATTCTTGTTGAATTTTCAAAGCCAGGAATTACCAAGGCGCTAAAACTGTTACCAGAATCGGAAGATCTATAAACGGTGTTTGATGTTGCAGCATACCAAATTGTGCTATTCCCAGGTTTCATTTTTAAGTCAATAATATTCCCACTTAAAGTACTTGTCCATTTTCCACCACCATCTGCACTCTTAAATACACCCACACTTGTAGCTAGCATTAATTTGTTTGGATTTGCAGAGTCAATATAAATATCATTCATTGAATTCGGGTTTCCTGGTATTGTACCAGTGCTATTCCAAGTAGCTCCACCGTCTGTAGTTTTCATTACGCCAATAGCATATGAATCACCCGCGTCATCATCACCAGTTGCTATATATATGGTGTTAGGATCTGTTGGGTGTACTGCAATTCCAGAAACACCAATTTGAGGTAGGTAATCTGTTAAAGGTTGCCAGTTAACACCTGCATCTGTAGACTTCCATATTCCACCAGCCGGAGCACCAACATAATACGTGTTTGGATTACTCGGGTCTATGGTAACAACATTTACTCTACCTTGACCTGAAGACCAAGAGGCTGTATTTGTGTGTGAGTAGGGCCCTAAGGAAGTCCAATTACTTGTGTCGTTTGCATTGTTTTGAGAAGTGCTATTTAAGGTGTTTTTTTGTTTCCAAGCACTCCATAACTCACTAGCAGGAGCAATTGTTCCATCAGATTTTGTAAAATGACTCCAATGGTATTCCCATCTTTTAAAAGGTTTTAATCCACTTCCTTTTTTGTCTCGATCAATCGTTTTAAAAAAGTTTTCTGCAGAAGTAGAGATTTCATTTAAGGTTAACTTTCCTTTCTTTTTTAAATTATTGTCTTTCATCCAAGGAGCATTGTTTTGTGTAGCTTGAGAGAAAGCTAAAAATGGGATGAATAGAAGAATAATAAAAGTAGTTTTTTTCATGATTAATAGTTGTTTGTTCCGTTTGAATTGATTTGAATTTCTTTTTCAACTTCTAGTTGAGAGTACACTGTGTTTATTTTAGAATTAGTTGCAGAAAAAGCCGCCATAATTTTATCAACTTGTTGGTGAACTTCTATCGGGGTGATTGAGCTTATAAAAGTCATGTCTTTTAATCGTAAAGCTTCATTTTCTAAAACATTTACTCTGGTTCTAAAAGAAGGATTTATAAGATCTAATGGTCTAATGCTGTCTTTCATTTGTTTAATTAGACTCGCTAATTGTAGGGCATTATTGAGGGCTTCATTGGCAGAGATAGATGTAAATTTTTTTAAATCATCAGCAACAGAAATATATTCTTTCCAAGAATCAATAGTGTCTTTAGCACTTTTTTCTAAGCCTGATTTAATAGAATGCTTTTTTACTGTATTTATTTCTGGCTTTTTATTCTTTTGAACTCGATTGACAGGTGCGTCTACACAGGAAGAAAAAAGGATAATAAAAAGTATTAAAAATGAATTTCTCATAAATTTTTAAAAGAGCCTAAAAATACATATTTATTATTAAATAATTTAATGTTAAAAGAGGTTATAACAAATAATCAATAATTGTTGATATTCTTTTTTGCGAATACTTAAATTATGTACTTTTGTTTCAGTAATTTTTTGAATATACACAAATGAGTGAAACCATTTTAATAATAGGTGCTTGCGGGCAAATTGGAACTGAATTAACCCAGAAACTAAGAGATGTTTACGGGAATACAAATGTTATTGCATCTGACATTAGAGAAGGCAGTGAAGAAATGATGCTTTCTGGACCTTTCGAGATTCTAGATGCAACCGACAAACAAGGTGTTTTAGAGGTTGTTCAAAAGTATGAAGTGACTCAGATATACCTTATGGCAGCAATGTTATCTGCAACAGCAGAAAAATATCCACATAAGGCATGGGATTTAAACATGTCATCACTTTTGGGCGTGCTAGATTTAGCCAAAGACAAACATATAAAACAAGTGTATTGGCCAAGCTCTATTGCTTCTTTTGGACCAACATCACCAAAAATTAATACACCGCAACAAACAGTAATGGAGCCTACAACAGTGTATGGAATAAGTAAACTTGCTGGAGAACATTGGTGTAATTATTACCATGAAAAATACGGTGTAGATGTTCGGAGTATACGATACCCAGGAATTATTAGTTGGAAAACAAAACCAGGTGGAGGAACCACAGATTACGCAGTAGATATTTATTTTCAAGCTACAGAAAAAAAAGCCTACGAATGTTTTTTAAGTGAAAACACACGTTTACCAATGATGTATATGCAAG
>JAESTN010000246.1 GCA_016763595.1 Flavobacteriaceae bacterium
ATGTCTAAAAACCCTTTTCCTCCTAAGAGATCTAAAATTTTGGCATAGTTTTCTGAATATAGCTGTTTTAATTGAATTGAAGCATTGAGTAAAATATGATCTGTGATTTCTGTTTCAAAAATGCTGTTTATAATGAACAGTTTGTCGTCATTTCTATCTTCATATAAAACATAAGTTGCGTTGCTATTATTAAATGGGTTTTGATTTGCTAGATACAGTTCTTTCCAGTTTAATTGACCATCTTCAATAAAATGTTGCTCCATTCTGTATACATTCGAGTAGTTTTGTCTCAGGCCATAACTTGGTAGTTTTTGATAATAACTTGGATCTGGGTTTGAGCCACCCAATCTGACAATTGTTGGAATGCTATTGATTGAACCATCAATTTTACTACCATTATAATCTATTCTAGAATTACTGACTTTACCAAATTGATATGCAATATTGGTTTGTAAAGTTGACTTTGAGTTGAGCTTCCAATAATGATTTAGTAGGACTATTGGTTCAACAATTTCTTTACTTCTCGAGTTCCTGATTTTGCCATTCTGAAACCCCCAATACGAATTGTATCGTGTTCCTTTTAAATCAAAAACCTCTTGTGTGTTTGCAGAAGATTTTCCTCTTTTATTAAGGGATATAATTGTAGATAAATTTAGACTGTTGTTTTTATTTAATCTTTTTTCTACACTTGCAAAAAATGAGCTCGCATCATAAAATGTCCCGTCAGAATAGCCTTCATTTGCCGTTCTTCTACTTCCAGAAACGGTAAAAGCCCAATCATTTTTTAAGATGCCAGAAGCATGCGTAATTAGCACTCTATGGTTATAGCTTCTATTTGAAGCGGCATATGAAATCTTAGTTCCTGCTCTTGCTTGTGTGGGTCTAATATTTATATTTGTAACACCTAATAATTTACCAAAAGTGTAGGATGAAGGCAATAAACCAGTGTTGAACTCTTGGTTGTTTGTTACATGATTCAGGCCACCCCAATTACTCCATTGTGGTCTTCCGTTGTAAATTTTGTTGAATTCAAGTCCGTTAATTAATATAGACCCGTTTTCAGATCCTAGCCCTTTGACTCTAAAAAACGAGGCGCTAAACTCATACGCTGCTGTTCTTAAGTAAATGTCTTTCGAAGCTTGTAATAAACCAGATATATTATCTGAGGTTGCTGTGTCAGCATTCAATTCATCATCACTTAAAGTAATAATGCTTAAATCTATTTGTTTCGGACTATTTTTATAGAGCAAAATAGTGCCTAAATCAATCACTTTTCCAGTAAATTGAATTGAAAATTTTTGTGTTTCAAACCCGTGAAGCTTTAATTCAAGTAGGTACCTTCCAGTGGTGCTGTTTTTAATGGTAAATGCACCATTAGCCGTTGTTTTTGTAACAGTTAATTTTGAGTTTAAGCTGACTTCTACGTGTTCAATTGGTTTTTCGGAATTGGAGTCTACAACGACTCCTTTGACAATATTCTGAGCAGTAATCCCATAGCAGAGAAATGCAAAGAATACCATTAGGATGGTTCTTTTCATAAGTAGCAATTTTACTTAAAGGTACTTAAAAATATTTTAACAAGTAGATTATCAGGTGTTTATGGTTGTTTTATGTAGCTTTGTGAAAAAAATAACGATATGAAAAAGTTGCTATTATTGAGTTGTTGTATTGGATTGTTAATGACTGGGTATTCTCAAAATAAAAAGAAAGAATACCTCATAAGAACCGTTGCTTTTTACAATTTAGAAAACCTATTTGACACAATTAACGATCCAGCAATAAACGATGAAGCAAGCCCGATCATGAAATTGAAAGGGAATATTTCTAAAGTGTATTGGGATAAGATTGATAAGTTAAGCTATGTTATTTCTCAAATTGGGGTAGAGAAAGCAAAAACAAGTCCTGCAATTATTGGAGTTTGCGAAATAGAGAACAAAAAAGTGTTGGAAGATTTGGTCAATTCTAAGTACTTAAAAGAAAAAAAATATCAAATTATACAGTACGATTCGCCTAGTTTACGAGGTATTGATGTGGCACTACTATATCAAGAAAAGTATTTTACACCAATTTACCACGAAGCATTTAATCCTAATATTTATAAAAACGGAAAAAAAATTTTCACAAGAGATCAACTCTTAGTTTCTGGTTATTTAGATGATGAGTTGATTCATTTGATTATAAACCATTGGCCGTCTAGAAGAGGTGGAGAAGCAAAAAGTAGGCCTTTGCGCGAAAAAGCAGCATATCAGAACACAAAAATTATTCAGCAAATTAGAGATAAAGACACCGAAGCAAAAATTATGCTGCTTGGCGATTTTAATGACAGCCCAACAAACGATAGCTTTAAAAAAACATTAAAATCAAAAGGAGAAAAAAGGAACCTTACAGAAAATGATATTTTTAACCCGTATGAAAGGCTTCATAAACAGGGTTATAATACACTAGGGTTTAGAGATAATATAAACTTGTTTGACCAAATATTAGTTAGCACGTCATTAGTTCATAGTACTGCGAAAGACTTCTCTAGTTATAAATTATTCTCTGCAAACATTTTTAATAAACCCTTTCTAATTACCAAAAAGGGGCGGTATAAAGGCTATCCGTTTCGTAGTTTCTCTTATGGAAATTATATTGGTGGATATAGTGATCATTATCCGGTATATGTATATTTGATTAAAGAGGTAAAGTAATTGGCTTTAGACGTTTTTGGATTCTGCTTTTCATTTTTTAAAACCATTTGTTTATCCAATAATACTTGAATACGACCATTTTTAGAAAATGGTCGTATTTGTTTAATTTGCTTTCAGATTGAGATAGAGCGCTCTTCGTGCTCCTCCTTCATTAAAAAGTGCACGCATTCTTTCTTTTTGACCTTTGGTGAACATAATCATTGCATCGTCAGCTACATAGTCCATAAAGTTCATAAACATATCGTTGCTTCCACACGAAGATTGAGGGTGTGTTGGACGGCCAGAATAGGATTCATATTGTGTAGGTGTGTCGTCTACTTGGTCTGATG